>JACDGI010000136.1 GCA_013821665.1 Anaerolineae bacterium | reverse complement strand
CAAATACGGTTTGCCAATCGATTTTCGCGAAAACAGAAAGCCGAGCAGCGCCGCCCCAACCACAGCAGCGGCAATAATTAAGAGTTGCGGTTGAATGACATACGCCATTGTGCATTCCTCAGAAAATAGCAATCGGAGGTTGGGCAATCCCATGACCTCCGATACAGAAGGTGATTGACGACAGCCATATTGCGGAATGGCTGTCGTTTATAGAGCCGATAAAACTAGCTGTGCAGGTCGTTGTATTCCTGCAACATTTGGTCAAGTTGGACTTTGACTTTTGCCATGTAAGCAGCGGGATCGCCACCATTCAGCATCAAGTCTTCCGTCGCGGCGTTGATGATAGGGCGGGTTTCAACGAAAGTGCCCAACAGCGCACCACGTGTCGCCGGAGTATCCTTCGAGGCATTGAGTTGGTTGGTTGCAGTCGCGAAGGCCGGATTGCTTTCGAACCAGTTGGTGCCGGGAATATCTTCACGCTTCTTGTCGGTGATATTCCACAGGATGTCGTTGCCGGGTTTCAAGTTTGTCAGCAAATCCAGCGAGCTTTGGCGGATCGCCACATAACCACTGGCGGTGTGCCAGCTTGCGGCATTTTCGGTGTTGCTAAAGAACAACAGGAAAGCCATCGCGCCGTCTTCAACTTCTTTGTCCAGACCATCGGAAACCCACATGGTCGCGCCACCGAGGATGTTACCGGTGTAACCCTTAGCTTCGTTGTAAATCAACGGGCTGGTGACGATGTTCATCTTCTGTTCGGCAGCAGCAGCCATTATGCCGCGTGCGCCAGCACTGCTGTTGATGGTGATTGCGGCTTTGCCTGAGCTGAAAACCTGACCGGAACCATTCTTGCCCAAGCCGGTATACACAAAGTACTTCTTGGCATACATGTCTTGGTAGAACTTCATGATATTCAATGCGCCTTCACTATCGACGCGAATTTCGGTAGCGCGGCCACTGCGACCATTGTCATTGTTGGCGAACAGTTCGTTTTGCTGCGCCATCCATTGTTCGAAGTACCAGTCGTCAATTTCCCAAGTTGCGCAGCCGTCAATTTCTTTTGAGTCGACCAGCGGTTGCAGCAAGGCACAGTCAGCCATTGTCTCGCCCCATGTCTTGGGAGGCTCGGTGATGCCAACCTTATTCAGAATGTCCATGTTGGAATAGGTGATGGCAGTTGAGGTGTTCCAAGGAACCGAAGCCCATTTGCCGTCAACGGTGTAGTAGTTGCGAATGACAGGCAGAATGTCTTCAAAATTGACGGGTTCTCCGAGGACATCTTTGCGACCAGCGATGATGTCATCAGCAAATTTGAAATAGCCACTGTCCAAGGAAAACTGGGTGCCGATTTCATAGGTCTGGACAATGGTAGGAACCTGATTTTGTTCCTTGGCTAACACATAATTCTTGATCGATTCGTCGTAGCTTTTCTGTTGAACAAAGTTAATCTTGAATTCGGGATGCTTTTCCATGAAACGGTTGCCAGCATCGACTGCCCAGTCATAACGGTGATCTGAGAAGATAATCCAAATGTCAATCTGGCAGGGGGTTTCCTTGGTGCATTTTTCCTGCGCGGCTGCGGGAACTGCACCTAACGCGGCAATGCTCATCACCAGCACAACTAGGGTCAATAGGAACTTAAATTTCCTCATTGGCTCGAACTCCTTGAAATTATTCTTAAGATATGCGGACAGGGAGTAAGCCTAAGCAGAAGTGATTAAACAAACAGAGGACTCGGTTTAAGAGCCGAGGGAGATGTTATTGTATTCCGGTTAAATTCTATGATGTGGAAATAATAAGTTTATTGATAAGCAACTTGTGAGGCCGCCTACAAATCCTCATACGATGGATTGATTGCGCTGTTAAATATTTTCTTATAGTGAGAAGAGATATAAATGAAAGGCTTATTTCGCGGTAAGTAGCTCGTCGCATGTGTTAATTCATAAACCACTTCAATAAATTTAATGCTTTATGACTTAAACCAATCTTAAGAACGACTTATCACAAACAGCGATTTTCAGCATTATCTTCATCCAGTAATGTGGTTAACCCAATTCAGTAAACGGATCCGTGTAAAGCGTCAGGGTGCGTAATTAACGCACTTCTATTTCGCTCAATTTGTACCGAATAGAACTCATTGGAATAGGCTTGAAAGGCAATTAGGGGATGAAACTGAAAAGTCGAGCGTCTTTTGCTATTGCTGCATTTGCTTTGGTATCAGCGTTTACTCAGATAAACGTATTTGCTCAAGATCAGGTTGTCTGCACAACGTATAATGAAGCACCCATGTTGGTTGCTGATGTTGCTTCAGGTAAGCTTCCTGCTGTAGTAGATCGCTTGCCGAAGCATCCGGTAGTCGATGTTCCTTTTGAAAAAGTTGGCACTTATGGCGGCGATTTTCTCAGCCTGTATGATGGTGGGCGACTGGCTGAGTTCCGTCAATATGGTTATGAAAACCTTGTTCGCTGGAATGCGGACGGCACACAAGTTATTCCTAATATCGCCGAGTCATGGGATATTAATAACGGTGGCAAGGAATATGTCTTCCACCTGCGCGACGGCCTAAAGTGGTCGGACGGTCAAGCCTTCACAGCAGATGATATTCTCTTCTGGTGGACGGACGTTGAAACCGACAAAGAAATTCACCCTGACGGCCCACATCCTTACTTTGTGGTAGCCGGTGAACCCGCTACCGTCAAAGTAATTGACCCGTTGACAATTTCCTTCTCATGGAGCAATCCAAACGGTCTGTTCCTGCAAAACTTGTCGGCATCTTATGGTGTGCGTGTGACCCAATTCGCCAAGCACTATTTGGAACAATTTAGCAAGAAATCCAGCCCCGATAATGTTGCCAAATTGATGGCAGCCGACAGCGCAACCGCTTATGGCGATTGGTGGACGAATAAGGTTGGCAGCTACGGTGATCAGGCAGAATACAACGATCCCAAGCGTCCTTTGATGCAGGCATGGATACCCACTGCTCCTTACATTGGTGCGGATCGCTTCACATTCGTGCGTAATCCGTACTACTTCAAAGTTGATTCTGCTTGCAACCAATTGCCTTACATCGACAACCGTGTCTTTACGCTGGCGACCGATCCTCAAGTTCGCTTATTGAAGACCCTCGGCGGCGAAAACTTCTTCTCGGGTGAAGATGTCAGCCAACCGCCGAACAAAGCGGTTTTCTTTGATAACCAAGACAAAGGTAACTTTCGTTTCATCAATGTTACCAACAGCAACTTCAACACGATGATTTTGCACCTGAACTTTACCCATCCTGATCCGATTAAGGCACAGGTCTTCAACGACAAGAACTTCCGCATTGGCTTGTCGCAAGCGATGGATCGTCAGAACGTGATTGATACCGTTTATGTCGGTCAGGGCAAGCCTTTCCAAGCAGGCCCACGTCCCGAATCGCCATTCTATAACGAGCAATTGGCGACCCAATACACCGACTTCAATGTTGATGCCGCCAATGCAGCGCTCGACAAGGTTATGCCGAATAAGGGCAGCGATGGTTATCGCCTTGGGCCAGATGGCAAACCCTTCAGCTTCAGTGTAACAGTCGATCAAGGTTTCCGTACCGACTGGGTTGATGTGATGCAGATCGTCCAAAAAAGCTGGCAGGCAGTTGGCCTTGATGTGAAGCTGGATGTCATCTCGGATGATACATGGCAGACACGCGAACAACAGCCTGACCTCGACTCCTATGTCTGGGCAGGTGAGAACGGCCTCGGTCAAATGCCGATGCTGGCACTCTCGCAGCAAACAGGCGATTTTATTCCGGCAGACTGCGGTGGTTCGATTAGCAATGGATGGTGCGCATGGGACATCAAGAAACAAGATCCCAGTGCGCAAACACAGGTCGCCCCTGTAACACCTCCAGAAGCTATCCAACGCATGTGGCAGATCAGCCACGACATTAAGTTGGCAGCCACTCCCGAAGCACAGACCAAACTGATGACCGAGTTCTTCCAACTTGAAGCTGATCAGTTCTTGACCATCGGCCTCAGCTTGCCCGCCGGTGATTATCAGGTGGTGAATAACACCCTGCGTAATGTGCCTGATACTGTCATTCACGGATGGTTGTATCCGGGGCCTTCGCCGGTCAATTTTGAAACTTTCTTTATTGATCCGAGCTTCGCCAAGAAGTCATAAACACGTCTTCGTTTCAAAAGGCAGCCCAAGTCATTTGGGCTGCTTTTCTTTGTTGATCAGGTTTTATAAATCACGGGGCATGACTCGCATATGGCTCAGTATCTTCTCAGACGACTCCTCTATATGATCCCGACATTGTTCGCGATTTCAGTGGTGGTATTCCTCGTGATCAATTTACCACCCGGCGACTTCGTTGACCGGTTGGTGGCCCAACGTCGAGGATCTGGCGAAGTGGTAAGCCCCAGTGAAGCAGCCAGCATGAGAACCGTTTATGGGCTGAATGATCCGGTTCCAGTCCAGTATGTGCGGTGGATTTCCAACATTTTGCTGCGTGGCGATTTCGGTACTTCTTTCCGCTGGCAGCTTCCGGTCAATACCTTGATCTGGCAGCGTTTGGCGCTCACGTTCTTGCTGTCATTCCTCAGTTTGATTTTTATCTGGGCCGTTGCGATCCCGATTGCGATCTTTTCCGCCGTACGTAAATACTCGGCGGGTGATTATTTTTTCACCTTTCTGGCTTTTATCGGTGTCGCGATACCGGACTTTTTGATCGCGCTGATCTTGATGTATTTTTCGTTTAAGTTGTTCAGCCAGAGTGTGGGCGGTTTATTCTCGCCACAATATATTGATGCACCGTGGGGTATCTCCAAAGTGCTGGATCTGTTTAGTCATTTGTGGATCCCCATTATCGTGCTTGGAACGGCGGGAACAGCCAGCCTGACCCGTACCATGCGTGCGAACCTGCTGGATGAATTGCGCCGACCATATGTCACGACGGCACGCGCCAAAGGGCTACCTGAGTATTGGTTGATCCTCAAGTATCCAGTACGACATGCTCTTAATCCGTTTGTGAGTGGTCTGAATGATGTGTTTGTGAATCTCGTTTCCGGCGCGACGATTGTGTCGGTGGTACTCGGTTTACAAACGACTGGCCCACTGCTGCTGGATGCGCTGCAAGGACAAGATACCTTTTTAGCTGCCAGTGCCATTCTCCAATTAAGTGTTTTAGCTGTTGTCGGAACACTCTTTTCCGACATTCTGCTGGTTTGGCTTGATCCTCGCATTCGCTTTCGCTAAAAGGCCGAAACCGAAGATTTTTGTCTATTATCCTGATGCTGTGTGAGTTTATATGACTGATTCTCCGATAACCTTTAGAGCTCCGGCTGACGTGAACACTGCTCAACATGAGGTTGAGTCACTGGTCGAAGTGGCGGCACAGTGGCGGCTGATTTGGTGGAAGTTTCGCAAACATCGTTTGGCGATGGTCGGTGGGATCATCACGATTTTGATTTATCTGGTCGCCATATTCGCTGAATTTTTGGCTCCTTTTACGACCGATGCTTACGCTGCGAAATATACCTATGCGCCGCCGCAAGCCCTACACTTTTTCCAACAAACTGCTGACGGTTTTCATTTCCAGCCTTATGTAAACGGTTATAAGGTGGAGATTGATTACAATGCCGGTCGGCGAACCTTTGAGGTCGATCCGACGGTCGAATATCCGGTGGGTTTATTCGTTCATGGCGCAGCCTATAAGCTGCTGGGCGTGATTGACACCGATGTGCATTTAATTGGCCCCATCGACAAGAGCCATCCGATGTATCTATTCGGCGCTGACCATTTGGGGCGTGATATGTTTTCCCGCGCCATCTATGGGACAAGGATTTCGGTGACGATTGGCCTAGTAGGGGTAGCGTTGAGTCTGGTTTTGGGCATTCTGTTAGGTGGTGTTTCTGGTTATTTCGGCGGTTGGATTGACAACGCTATTCAGCGATTAATTGAGTTTTTGCAGGCCATACCTTCTATTCCACTGTGGATGGCACTGGCTGCGGCAATCCCAAAAGATGTATCGCCGTTAACCGTCTATTTCTTTATCACCGTTATCTTGTCGGTCATCGGCTGGACAGGATTGGCACGGGTGGTGCGCGGCAAATTTTATACATTGAAAACCGAAGATTTTGTCAAAGCGGCGCGTCTCGATGGATGCAGCAGTCTGCGCATCATTTTTCGCCACATGGTTCCGTCGTTTCTCAGCCACATTATTGCTGTGGTTACTTTAGCGATTCCGGGGATGATCCTTGCCGAGACCGCACTGAGCTTCCTCGGTATTGGATTGCGTGAACCAATTGTGAGCTGGGGTGTTCTTCTGCAAGAGGCTCAAAATATCCGCGCAATCTCGACTGCGCCGTGGTTATTATGGCCGGGAATAGCCGTCGTAATCACTGTTTTGTCACTCAATTTCCTCGGTGATGGTTTACGTGATGCAGCCGATCCCTATAGCTAACGAAGAATTGGTGATCCTCATGAACTCAAACATTGATAACCTGCTCGAAGTGCGGGATCTACAAACCCACTTTTTCACCAGCGAAGGTGTCGTCAAAGCCGTTGATGGCGTGAGCTTCAACATTCCGCGCGGAAAAACGTTGTGTATTGTGGGCGAGTCGGGTTGTGGTAAATCCATTACTGCCCGATCCATTTTGCAAATCGTCGATGCTCCGGGGCGCATCGTGGGGGGCGATGTTTTATTCCGTCCGACACCAGATACCGAGATTAACATCACCCAGATGAATCCTTTTGGACGTGAGATTCGGGCGATTCGTGGAAAAGACATCACCATGATTTTCCAAGAACCGATGTCGTCACTGTCGCCGCTTTACACCATTGGTAACCAGATTATCGAAGCCATTCGTTGGCATCTGCCGGTGTCGAAGGAAGAAGCACGCGCAATGTCCATTGAAGCCTTGCGGAAAGTGGGCATCCCTCGTCCAAGCGAATTGATTGATTCCTACACGTTCGAACTTTCCGGTGGGATGCGGCAGCGGGCGATGATTGCGATGGCCTTAGTTTGTGAACCGAAACTTCTGATTGCCGATGAACCTACGACAGCACTGGATGTGACGACACAGGCCAATATCCTTGATCTCTTGGGCGACTTACAGCGCGATATGAATATGTCGATGATGTTTATCACCCACGATTTGGGTGTGGTGGCGAATATCGCTGATGAAGTAGCGGTTATGTATTTGGGGATGATTGTTGAGCGCGGGTCGGTCGAGACCATTTTTTCTGATCCTAAACATCCCTACACACGGGCACTCATGCGTTCGATCCCGAAACTCAGCGTGCGCCAAAAGACTCGCCTCAGCGCTATTCGGGGCATTATTCCGCATCCACTTAATCGACCTTCGGGCTGTCCATTCCACTCGCGCTGCGATCTGGCGGTTGCGGGAGCCTGTGACAAAGTCATCCCTCAAAACGCGATATTAGAAGATGGGCATGAAGTTCGTTGTTTATTGTATGGCCCGGAAGCGATTGCGCCCGCACAACAGACCGCCACGGAAATCCTTATGGAAGAAGATCGCACACCTCGATCACCCATCAATGCTGAACATGCGTTGTTAGAAGTTAACGATTTGAAGATGCACTTCCCGATTATCAGCGGCTTTTTTAACCGCACGGTCGGGTATGTTAAAGCGGTTGATGGCGCATCATTTGAGATCTATGAAGGTGAGACGTTGGGGTTGGTTGGCGAATCAGGTTGTGGTAAAACGACCTTAGGGCATACAGTTATGCGTCTCTACGAACCGACATCTGGCGAGATTCTATATACACCGCCTGACGGAAAATCAGTTGACCTCGCTACGCTCAATAATCGCGAGCTTAAGCCTTATCGCCGCGAGATCCGTATGATTTTTCAAGACCCGCAATCCTCACTCAATCCGCGTATGCCTGTACTGGAAATCGTCGGCGAATCGCTCAAAATGAATAATATCGCCAGCGGAGAGGCGCTTGAAAAACGAGTGGGTGATTTGCTGCAAAAAGTGGGTTTACGCCCTGAATATATTCGGCGTTATCCACATGCTTTTAGTGGAGGCGAACGTCAGCGTATTGGTATCGCCCGCGCGCTGGCACCGTATCCAAAAGTGGTGGTGGCTGATGAAGCTGTATCCGCGCTGGATGTGTCGGTTCAGGCTCAAATTTTAAACCTGCTCAAAGATTTACAAGCCGAGTTTGGTCTGACGTATCTTTTTATATCACACGCCCTCAATGTGGTGGCTCATATCAGCGACCGTGTGGCCGTGATGTATGTCGGCAAAATCGTCGAACTGGCTGCTACTGAAGATATATTTGAGCATCCGCAGCATCCTTATACCGAAGCGTTATTGTCTGCCGTTCTCAAGCCTGATCCAGCCGCACGTCACAATAATGAGCGTATACGGTTGCAGGGGGAAGTCGCCGATCCTGCTAATCCACCGTCGGGATGTGCTTTTCATCCACGCTGCCGTTATGCCAAAGATAAATGTCGGACGGATATACCTACTTTAAGACTAACCAGAGATAGACACTTTGTGGCTTGCCACTTCGCCGAAGAATTGCAACTGGTCGGGGTGATCGACGACACCGAAGTTTCTGTTTCACATGTCCAAGAGGAGCTTTCATGAAGGTCGAACGTACGCTGAGTTTGAATGATAATCGCAAGCATTTGCCACATGCTTTTGAAGTACCAGAGGGAACCACGCGTATCCATATTGAATTCGATTACAACCCACCTGTTTCACAAGGGCAGCCGTATCGTAATCAACTTAGTTTTTCTTTATTTGATCCAGAAGGCCCGCGCGGTGTGCAGTATTGTATCAACGGTAAGAGCATCACGGTGGATGCAAACCAAGCGACCCCCGGAACGCGACCCGGTGTCATTCAAGCAGGTACATGGACAGTGCTGGTGGATGCTTATCGTTTGCTGCCGCCTGATCCCATCACCTACACATTATCGGTTAGCTTGTCATCAGACCCATTAACCAATACGCCCACTGTTTGGACGCAGGGCACGAAACCCAGCAAAGGAATTGGTTGGTATCGCGGTGATTTACATGCCCACAGTATTCACTCGGATGCCAGTTGGGATGTGCCCGATTTGGTGCGATTCGCGCGTGATCATCAACTCGATTTTGTCACCTTGACCGACCACAACACGATCACGGGGTTGGCACAACACGACAGCCTTTCCGACGAAAATCTGCTGACGATGGGTGGCATGGAATTGACGACCTATTACGGTCATGCGCTGACATTGGGGACACGTCAATGGATGGAATGGCGCACCGATGATGGCGATATTCTGACTATGCCTCAAGCAGCGCAGCGGGTGCTGGACAGCGGCGCATTATTCGTGATTGCTCATCCGATGGCTCCCGGTGATCCGGAATGTTCTGGCTGCCACTGGGAATACACCGATATGCGACCGGGTAACTCGCCAGCCGTTGAGGTCTGGAACGGTTATTGGACGGATTACAACGAAAACAGTTTGCAGCTCTACTATAGCTGGCTGAATGAAGGTCATCGACTGGTGGCTACCGCTGGCAGCGATATTCATGGTCAACCACCAGCCGATGAGGTTGGGCGAGGCGCTGCGAATGTTGTATACGCCAATGAATTGACTGAAAGCGGCATTTTCGAGGCCATCAAGCAGGGGCATTCTTATTTGAGTGCCGGACCAGAATTACTGGTTACTGCTCGAAGTGCATCGGGTATCGAAGCGATGGTTGGTGATGTTTTGCCGATTGAGGACATAACCATCTTCGTGAAGGTCAACAAAGCAGATGCTGGCGATGTCCTTCGATTGATTGTTGATGGCAGTGTTCGCACGATTGAACTGATTACGGAATCGGGTGAGTTTACGTGGGATTTGCCGACTGGCACCGGTCATTGGTTTACGGTTGAGTTGCGCGATGCGGCTAATGATATGTGGGCGGTTGCCAATCCGATTTTCATCGGGATACCTGAACCACACTAACTGACCTTCAGATCATGTAACTTGCCTTTATATAATCACTGTATCGACAACGATATAGGAGACGATTGATGAAAAACGCCAACCTTGATGATTTATTCGCCCAGTATGACGCAGCATCTCATACAGACGACCATGAACTTGTTCGTCGTTATGCTCCCATCATTCATTTTGATGCGCGTGAGCCATTTTTACCGTTGGCGGCTGGATATACCCTCTTTAGGGAAGATAGTGAGTCCCCTTCTTTCCCATGTCAAATCGAACTTCATAAAGCTGGATACTCTGAAGCCGCCTTCGCGATTGAGTACGCCATATGGTGGGATTGGGACATTCACCACCTGTATGAACTCGAACATATTTGGGTTTATGTGGACAGCGAAGGTCAGGTTGTACGTGGCGAGGCCAGCGCACATGGCGGTCATCAGGATATGTCAATTGATGGACAGTTAAACCTAACAGATGACAGACTTAATCTTTTTTCTGAGCCGGGAAAACATGCCTTTGCGCCCATCGTTGAATGGTTAGAAAACGGTAAGGCGGATACAGTGGCAAACTGTGGCGTGGAGGCCGGAACCGCTGGCTTATGTACTCCGCCCGTTATTGAAGGTTATATCCACAGCACGCCGGAAGATGATCGGCGTATTCTGGCTTACTTACAAACGAAAGCTTTCATGCCCAGCATGGACTTTACGCAGATATTCGATGGACTGAATGATTGCCTCGTCCCGTGGTCGCTGCTTTTTAACTGGATACCATCGCGAATCGACTGGTGGAAAACTGAACTCCAGCGACTTGCTTCATCATCCTAATATTGCCTGTCAAAAGCTAAAGGAAATGTCAGTACATGAGTGAACGAACGGAAGTCATCCTCGAAGGTACCTTTCAACAAAATGACCAAGGGCGGTTTGTCGCCTTACCTTTTGATGTTCCCCCTCATATCGGGCGCGTGGACGTACATCTTGAATTTAGTGACAAAACGGGCACAGAACCTTGGGAAACTGAAGGTAACGCCCTCGATATTGGCATTTTTGATCCGCGCGAAAATGATGATCCGCGTAAAGGCTTTCGCGGATGGAGTGGGTCTGCGCGAATGGATTTCAGTATCGATGGGGATACGGCAACACCCGGTTATATATCGGGGCCGATTCAGCAGGGTACATGGCATATTTTATTGGGGTTATTTAAGATCTGGCACAAAGGCTGTGATTATAAACTCACAATTACACTGACCCATGATGTGCCGAACAATACACCTGCTGAGTTCCCCATACAGCTCCCGCTGCGTACTGAGGCGAAGCGTGAAGCCTCAGCGACTGGTTGGTATAAAGGTGATTTGCACTGCCATTCCTTCCACAGCGATGGTGACTCTGATCCGATTAATGTGGTCAAAGAAGCCGAGAGACTCGGCTTAGACTTTCTAGCAGTAACCGACCACAACACCCTTTCACATCAGGTGGCACTCAACACCATTGATACGGAGGTGATGCTCATTCCGGGTGTTGAAATTACAACTTTTTCCGGTCACTGGAATATATGGGGCGATTTCGATTGGATTGACTTTCGTGTTGATTCAGCCGAGAAAATGGATGCCACTATTCAAGAAGCAAATCGACGTGGTTATCTGACTTCCTGTAATCATCCTCGCCCCAATGGACCCGCATGGAAGTTTGAAAATGTCGAAAGTTTCAATTGCATTGAGGTCTGGAATAGTCCGTGGCTAATTGAACATAATCATCACTGTCTGAGTTTCTGGGAAACACGTCTTAACCAAGGGAAGCGATTTGTCGCTGTTGGTGGGAGCGACAATCATGAGCTTAAGAACGCGGCAGAATCCCATCTGGGACAAGCGACCACCTACATTTACTGTGATGGTGAAATATCTCCCGCAAGATTATTGCAGGCGCTGCGTGCAGGACATGCTTTTGTCACTTGTGCGCCGGATGGCCCGCAGATTTACTTGTTGTCCGGCACAGCCATGATGGGGGATAGTATCTTGCGTCCGTCAAACAATCAGCTAAAACTCCAAATTGAAGTGTTGAGAGGGGATGGAGGACAGCTTGAAGTCTGTACGGCAAAGGGCGTTTCAGAAAGTATATTGATAACAGGAAATCAGACCAAGCTGGAATTGGAAGTTGATATAAAAGACACGTCCTACGTCCGTGTTCAACTTCGTCGCCTTGAAGACAATTCGATGTTGGTGCTGAGCAATCCAATTTATTTAGACGATTGAACGTCTGGTCATTGTAATCGAGCAGTTCGTAGGATTGATTTCGCCCAAAGTCTACAACTTCACATCTTTTCAAGCATCTATTGGAAACGCTAAATTATTAATATTTGGATATAGAGTTTTTAAGTATCGTGACCATGACTGTATAGTCGTTCCATGCTGGTGCAACCTTGGATTCTGAGATAACACTACTCGGATAAAAGTTCTTTTGGCAGTGATTATGAGATGTATAGCAAGAATAGCTTATTCGCCCACAATAAATGAGACACTTGCTAGAATGACATAACCATCATCCAACATAAATCGGGCTTCGTACTTTCCCGGCTCAAGTTTCAGATCATCAAATGTGACTTTGCCAGATGAAGCCTGCTGTGTATACAGAAAACCGAGATAGTTATAGAGATCGCTGTCATTTGCTTTATAGATACCAACCCAGTCATAGCGGTTGTCAGGTGCATTTTCCCATTCGACAACAATGGATTCATTTGCAGAATACTTCTCTTTTTCGGTGTGGATTTGCGGCACTGCATCCCGACCAATAACCCAGAAATTGTTACGAGCCCATTCTTTCCCATCGCCATCGACTAGAAGTGCTTCGTACTCACCCGGAATGAGCCTTGCGGAACCAAAAGTCATCGCACCATAAAAATCAGCTTCCGCGGGTGGCAAAGACATCAATGCGTCTTTTGGGTGTGTGCCATCTTTAGGAACAATCACCAGATGGTCGGTTGCTTCACCATTTGGGGCCGCATAACGCACAACAATAGGGTCACCAACATGGACGATTCGCTCATCAAGTGAGGTAAACAAAGGCGGTGTGGCTGGTGTCAAAAGGACTGTTGAAACGACTGCGCGATGATCGGACGGCCACGGTGCAACACCAATATCAACATCTTTCCCATCTTTTTCGCCCACGATCTGGCTGTCGATAACTTTTATATTCCCGCCTGCAAAAATCATATCGATACGATCAACCACTTCGTTGGGGCGCAAACGTGGCACTGGATAACCGGGTGTCCATGTCATGCCAGTGCGTTTGGTTGGATCTGGATAAATCGTCCGGTAGGTATCCACAAAGCCAGCATCTACTATCGCAGCGCTAACCGGCCATTTAACTGCATATCGGATGTGATCGTCTTTACCGACCATTGCTTCAGTCCAATCCAGATGTGAAGGGGTGTTGAAATCACCCGTGAATAGTACTGGATAACCGGCTTTGACTAAAGCAGGAAGGACATCTAGGAAAGGTTGAAGGGCCGGAAGGCGTGTGTCTAC
>JACDGI010000135.1 GCA_013821665.1 Anaerolineae bacterium | reverse complement strand
CCGTATATCAGTCATAAAACGTGTGCTTCCATTCTCACTTTTATCGGAACATGGGCTTCAACAATGGTACCCGAAACCCCTCCTGCTAGGATATTGAGTGTACCGCCAATGGCATACATTCGTTCACGCATCCCCAACACACCATAATGGCCGGGTGTTTCGAGGTCAAGCGAATGGATACCCGCGCCATCGTCTTCAATACGCAGCAGCCATTGGTCATTATGACAGTCGAAGGTGATGGTGACGTGATTTGCCAGCGCGTGTTTTTCGACGTTAGTGAGGGCTTCACGCGCCACATACCACAACGCTTGGCGAGCGTCGATAGGTGGCATCGGCATCATGGATGGAATACAACAGGTTATGACAATGGTGGTGCGTGCTTGTGTTTCCTGTGCTAATCGCTGTAGTGCAGCGGGAAGATCATCGTAATCCACAACGGGCGCACGTAAATTAGTTAGGGTGTGCCGTAAATCGGTCATCGTTCTGCGAATCAAGGCGCGGGTAGCTTCGAGTTCGGCATCACCACGGGCGGAATCATGGGCGTAGAGCAGTTGCGCCGCCTCTAACTTCACATTAATGACGACCAGCGCATGACCAATTTCATCATGCATGGCGCGGGCTAAACGTGTGCGCTCACGGAGCACCGCGAGTTCTTCAGCCTGTGCCGTACTGATGGTCAAGGCGGTATAAGCCTGCCGGAGCCGCTCAAACATGGTGTTCAATTGGGCGTGACGTTTGCCAAGCGACTGAATAAATAAGGCAACGGCAATATTACCGGCGATCAAAATCGTGGCACCCACAATCACGCCGATGTCTACAGTTCGGCTGCCATCCGTTGGCAACAGGCTGACGACAAACACGACCAGCAACCCTATCAATGGGAGCGGCCAGCGCGGTTGAGATAGACCGCCGATAATTTGATAGAGTACGGAGAAACTAAACCACGCGAATAAGGCATCATAGCCGCGCACCAGAAACAGCAGCGCCAACAATTGTAAGCGGATGAGCATCAATGCTTGCTGTTCAGAGATGCCATTGTCCTGATAGATGCGTCCCCAACTGATGCGACGATAAGCAGTCAGCAAGCAAATAATCAGAATAATTAAGCCCGGCGCACGCCAACCGACGACTTTTTCGGGATGGTTCAAAACAATGTTGATGGTGGTGGAGGCAAAGCCCACAATCAATATAATCGTCCAAAAGGCAGGCATCAACTGCCGCGCGCGCCTTATCAATGGCGATTCGGACATGGATTCTGAGTAATGATCCGTCATTCACTTGACCTCAGATACTAAGTAGGCTATCGAAAGTAACAAGCCAACCCTACCCTAACCCTCCCCCGTATACAGGGGAAGGAATAATACCAATACGTTGATGTATCAGCTCACAACTTTCGAGAAGTCACTTATCAGTCATCGTCGTATCCTATTATCTCCACATGCCCCACACGCGTCATCTCCTAAAAGACAGGTTACGTATGACAAAAGTCATATGACCATCGCCAGTCCAAAGCATGGCTATAGTGACTACCCTCAGTGATTCGGCTTCACTATACTGACTTTGAGAATATAAGCCTGTTCCAAGAGAAAGTCATCACATCGCCTTATGCAATCCAACACCGTTACAGAAAATATTAAACCAAAGGCAATGCTGGTCGTTGAGCATTTGCAAATCTGGTATGGCAGCACACACGCCGTCGATGATCTGAGCTGCGAAATCGAAGCGGGCGAAATCTATGGTTTGCTCGGCCCTAACGGTGCGGGGAAGACCAGCACACTAAGCGCTATCGAAGGGTTGGTGTCGCCCCAATCCGGTCATATTCGGATCGCCGGTTATGATACCAAAACACATCCGCTAGAGGCCAAAGCCAGTGTCGGCATCCAACTGCAAGCCACCAGCTTCCAACCTGAACTGACCATCAGCGAGATTATCCGGTTGTACGCGGGATTATATGGACTAAAACTCTCGCCAAGTGACATCCAAAATATGCTGCACGATATTCATCTGGATGCTGAGGCCAGCCGCCGTTATGGGCAGTTATCCGGTGGACAGCAGCAGCGCGTTTCGCTCATCATCGCTACCCTGCACAATCCACAGTTGGTGCTGCTGGATGAGCCAACTTCGGGCCTTGATCCACAGTCACGCCGCCAGCTTTGGGATCGCATTGATCGCATCCGTTCGACGGGTCGCAGCATCCTCCTCACCACGCATTCGATGGAAGAAGCCGCCGCCATCTGTGACCGCATCACGATTATGGATAACGGCAAGATTATCACCACGCAAACACCGGCCAATCTGGTTGAGGAGTTTAAGGATGATCCGCGCGTCATTAAGGCGGCACGGGGCGCGGTGACGCTTGAAGATGTTTTTATCGGCCTGACCGGTTCAGAAGTACGGGACTAAGTTAACGATGCTAACCACTACTAAACCTTCGACGATCCAAATTCTGTTCGCGCTGATTCAAGCCGATACCATCGTCTTATGGCGACAGCGTAAATCTGTGGTGATGTCACTGGCCCTACCGCTTATTTTCTTGATCGCATGGCGGGGGATTGCTACGCGGGTTGGCGGTGCGTTTGTCATCGGAACCTGTATCACCGTCGGGTTGGTGGGGATCGGTGTCCTCAGCTATCCCAATCTGGTAGCACGCGACCGTGAGCGCGGCGTGTTCCAACGACTCCGAACTGCGCCTATACCTGCATGGACGCTGATGGTTAGCCGCTTGCTCATTCAACTGTTCGTGATCTGGATTATGTCGTGCCTGATCCTGATTGGCGCTAATCTACTCGACCATATTTCGATTTCGCCGACCAGCGTCATTCTCGTGCTTATCCTGGCGGTATTGGCTGGCAGTATTTTTCTGGCAATTGGTCAAGCATTGGTCGGACTGATTAGCGCGTCCGACTCGGTCAATGCGAGTGCCCGAATCCTGTCACTGCCCATCATCTTTATCGGCGCGTTGGGAGCGCTTGGTAATTTGGGTGATACGGTTAAAGTGATTGTGATGTGGTCGCCCTTTGGCATTGCGCAGTCTTTAATTCAATTCGCGCTCGCTCCAAGCACATGGGATGGGCAAATAGGAGTGGTCGTCCTACTGGCGGTATTTTACGTGGCTTTGTTCGCAGGCATCGGTATTCGCTGGTTCAAGTGGCATACCGTTTAATTCGCACCTCACAATAATGAAAAAGCTATCAAAAATCCTCATACGCGATGGGGATTTTTGTTGCCCCTCGTAAGCGTCAAACTACCCTTTAGTACAGTAATCTGAAACCGATACAGCACCCCATCGTATTAGATGTTAATATACACAACATCAAATGAGGGGGATGAATGCGACAAGTTATCAATTTGGCTTGCCTGACACTTTTATTGGTGTGTGCGGCATGTTCAGGCGCAAGCACAGGAACAACTTCTGGTGATGTGCTGCCAACCGGTGATACAACCCGTGGTGCAGCTTTATTCTCCCAAGCCATCAACGGCGCGCCGTCCTGTTCCACATGCCATACATTAGATGGTAGTACACTGGTTGGCCCTAGCTTAAAAGGCTTTGCAGCGGTTGCCTCCACGCGCGTCGAAGGCATGTCCGCCGCTGATTACGCCCATACC
The DNA here is from genome assembly GCA_013821665.1 of Anaerolineae bacterium. GTDB lineage: Bacteria > Chloroflexota > Anaerolineae > Aggregatilineales > Phototrophicaceae > CFX2. Next base: position 9,867 of record JACDGI010000135.1, on the reverse strand, counting down.
AGTATTGTACAACCCACTGCTTATCTGGTAAGCGGCTTCGCCAATCTTATGTACGGCCAATATGCACAGCAGCTAACGCCGCAGCAAACAGCGGATTTAGTCGCCTATTTATTGACACTCTAAAGGAGAAATGATGAATATTGTACTGGTTCTTTTACGATTGCTGCACATTGTAGGTGCGGTTTCGTGGCTGGCTCTGGGAGGCATTATGACATTATATGTCGCTCCGGCAGCCGTTGCGGCAGGTGAAACGGGCTATCACTACCTGAAGCAGCTTTTCACGCGAACGGCCTTTACCAAAGCCATCGCGCCTGCTGCCGGTATAACAACCTTGGCGGGCATCCTACTATATATTGTTGGCAATGCATCCAGCCACTTCACGCAAACGGGGAACATCGTACTGGGAATCGGCGCGGCAGCGGGTTTGATTGCGGCGATACATGGCGGCGCAGTCGTGGGTCGTGCTATAACCGCGTTCAATAAAGTTCTTGCGACTTTACCGGATGGTACCCAATCCATTCCATCTGCTATGCTGACTGAACTTAACGGCATGGCAACTACGCTGCTCGGCCACGCACGCATCAGTTTGGCATTGATGATTGTGGCGCTGGTGTGCATGGGAAGCGCCCGTTATTTGTAGTCTTTAAAGAATCTCACAACAAAATCCCCACAAACGCGTGGGGATTTTTTATTGCAATAACGTCTAATCTAGTTCGATTTATACGCCGGAACGAATATCACTCAGCTTTTCGGGTATGAACGCGATCTCACTAAAAACGGACGTGCAGCCTTCACCTGTAGGTGATTGTGACAAAAACCCAATTTCCACGCGCTGATGTTCGCCCAATGTAAAATAGCGAACCATATTCCACAGCCTACCATCCAACGAATAATGAAAGGCATAAGCTTGTTCAAGGACGCTTAGGCGCAAATAAACCGAGCTGCCACTAATGGGTATCGAGTTGCAATCATCGGATGTGCCTTTGGTGACCACCGAAACAATCATCAATTGTCCCTGTGGCGATAACTCAAAGCATAACTTCGCCCACTGGTCAGCAGCTTGATAAACCGTCAAAACAGCCGCATCAAACATTGCCGCCGCGTCCGATGTGACCAGCGCTTTGAGCATACACGGCTGGTCAACGGTTGCTAATAAAGCAGGCGCGTTCAAGACGTTGACGCTGCCGCCCGGATCAAGAAACCAATCGGTTTTACGCGAGGCCGTAATGGACAGGTTGCTATCCGAATCCACTGACCAGTTTTGCGGAACCCCCTGCCAACGCAGCGGTTTGGGCAGCGCGGGAATAGTGATATGTGGATCCTGAAGCATACATCACATTTCAATGTACCCACAAATAATTCTATTGCGATGACACAAGCTTTAGCCAAAATGGTTATTGTCCAGCCAAGGCACTAGCCATCACACCACGGATGGAAATTTACGTGCGAAAAAGAAGAACAAGAGAGATGGTAACGCATAAATTAACGAAATGGCATTCAGCACGTTGATCATCATCACAGTCAGTGTCATAATTGATACAAATGTTCTCGTTATGATTGGTTAGCAGACGATGTGCATACACATTCGCGCTAAAGAAGGAGAAGTTGATGAGTGAACTACAAGAGATGTTGAATGTCATCCGCAGTGGCGAATTTCTAATCCTCGATACCGAAACGACGGGCCTTGAACGGGGCGAAGTCGTCCAAATCAGCATCATTGATTCGGCGGGGACACCACTGATTAACACCTTGGTCAAACCGGTTGAAGAAATCCCACCAAGTACGACCCGAATTCACGGCATCACGAATGGCATGGTTGCCAGCGCACCACGCTTCGTGGATTTCGTCGACAATCTGCGCCAAACCATCGGCGGCAAACAGGTGATCGTCTACAACGCGGTTTATGATCGCAAAATGCTGCATCAGAGTGCTGAGGCGGCGGGTATCGAAAAGACGGATTGGAGGGCGCTTAGTCGCTGGTGGTGTGCGATGGAAGGTTTTGCAGAAGTTTATGGGGATTACAACAGTATGCGCCGCTCATATCGCTGGCAAAAACTTTCGACCGCCGCGCAATATTATCATCTGCCCGTTGTGGATGCTCACAGCGCTTTAGGCGACTGCTTGACGACCTTGGCGATTTGCAAACGCATGGCCGGAATCTAGCGACAAAAGTGCTTCACTAGCAGTTAGGAGGCTTTGGTTGTCGGTTGTTGCACGGGCGCTTCCTTGGCTACGGGCTGGTTCACAAAATAGCGCGGCTTGCCCCAACGGTAAACCAGAATGGATAAGCTCAGCCAAACGCTGCCAAGCAGATAGGCCGCCAGTACATCGCTGGCCCAATGCTGCCCTTCATAGATACGTGATACCCCGATAAGGGCGATCATCATCCCCAGAATGACCATCAACAAGGTACGCCACCACGACATTTTAAGAATTGTATAGACGAGGAAAAGTAAAAAGCCGCCGAACGTCACAAAAAAGACAACGTGTGCGCTGGGAAAAGAGTAACTCGTCAACTGAGCAAACACATGCACAAGGTCGGCAGTTGGTCGTGGACGATCCACGTTCGTCTTGACGACGAAGACCAACAGTGAACTTCCGATTAGACTAGCGGTGGTAACTACAGTCTCCCATTTCAAGCCGCTTACCAACAAAAATAGGATGATGACCGCAGGAATTATCCCTGCTTGCGGAGGAAATCCGATCCATGACAACGAATACATAAGGGCATCGAACCACCCCGCATGAAAGGTTTGCAGCGCGCGCGTTATGGTCACATCAAAAGTGAAATAAGCAACTGTTTTCGCGAGGAAGGCTAAGATTACAAAGGCGATCACAGCAACCACCAAATACCCTTGAAACACCCATGCGCGGTAATGTCGCGCTGGTTTCGGAGCAATCGCTTTGGCTTCAGCAATGTTTTCTTGCCAAGCCTTCACGGGTTTCTGGACAGCTTCGACAGCATCGTTCTTTACGGCTTCAACGTCTTTTGCCATGATTCAAACTCATTCCAATTGAGTACTGCGGATTTAATCTCGTCAGCTTAACTTCAAAGAGATTGCTCTTTGTCCAGCAATCTCTATTAATTTGTGAACACGGTCTAATCGATGACCTAAACTCAACGTTCAAAGACCTAAGCCTGACTTATCATCGCTTTGTGTTGTTTCCTTCTGCGCGAGATCCACTCAACCGTTGTATAGACAAAGGCACCCCACGCCGTACCGAGTCCATATCCAGCCAAAACATCGCTCGGATAATGATCGCCTATGAACAGTCGGGCCCACCCGATGTACAGGATGATGAGTAGAGCGACGGCGATTACGATGCCCTTCCAAAAGCGCGTCGACATTTTCGGCACGATCACATAAGCCAGAAAGCCGTAGCAAAGCACCGTGCCGAAAACGTGTCCACTCGGAAAACCGGGCGCGGTCATTTGATGCCAGATCACTTGCGGAAATACGGGTCGTGGTCGGTTGAAATAATTGGATACCAGCAGCCAGATAGCCGCTTCACCGCCCCACGCAATCAGTACCATCCACATCTCAGTCCAGTAACGCTTATAAATAAAATAGAGGACTAAGACGACACCGATGCCGACAATGATTTCTTGACCGGCGTAGTATCCAAAGATCGCCAGCCCAACGATTATCGGTAGGCTGTGAAGCGCAATGGTATGCAGATCATTAGCGATTTGTGTATCGATCTGAAGTAGTTGAGGATTGTGCGATTGCACCGCAATTGCCAAACCACCAAATAGACCACCACCCAGTAAAAACAATATGACACCAATAATCGGCCAGCGTCCTAATAATCCCGGTGAACGGAGACCACTCCGATCCTGTACCCGTTTTTGAGGCTGAACGGGTGAAACAGCCGTTGCTTGAGTTGTTTGCACGATTGCCCGCCTAACGCTTAAAGCGCAGCAAAATTCCGCTCATGCCGGAATAAATACCGAAGGCGATGAGTCCCAAGGCCACCACGCCCAGCAGCCACGGACCCGCGGGTTGATGTAATAACGCATTGAGAACACCATCGATCCCTTGTGCTTGGCTGGCATTGTGGTTTAAACCGGCTGTAAATAAGAACAGCCCAATCATCGCAAACACCACACCACGCGCCGCCGTACCAAAACGACCAAGCCGGTCAATCCATGTGCGTTGGTGAGGGGTTAAGGCGTAGGGGTCAAACTGCTTGTCGAAGGTACTGTTTATCCCTTGGAAGATTTGTATAGCGCCGATCACAATGACGACGATACCGGCAATTGCCACAGCCGCTGGCCCCCAAGGTTTTGTAAGAATGGTGGCTGCTGTCTGCTGGGTTTGAGTCGTTTGAGCGCCATTCCGCGCCCCTGAAGTCGCGCCAGTAATCAGACCATAGGTCGCCAACGCCAGAAGCAGATAAGAAATACCGCTAACGACATAGCCTACGCGAACAGCAATTCCCTTGGCATCACTGCCTTTATGCAGCGGATCGGTTATCGCCCTGACGAAACCCCATAAGGCATAACCAACGAGGCCAATGAGAATGGCATATAAGACAACACTACCCAGCGGTGTCTTGCCCAAAGCAGCAATCGCGCCCTGTGGATCATCCAGCGAGCCGCCGACACCCGCAGCCACTTGCAATGCCAGAAGCCCAATCATGCCATAAACCAAACCACGTACGACATACCCCAAACGCATCGTGGCTTCCATGACAGGGCTGGTTGTGGCACCGCGTGCAGCCTTGTCGCCCATCTGTTTGATGCTATTCGCACCCCGTTTCACTCCTGATTGCATTCCCATGTCCTTTAGACCTCTCTAGGCATTTGCCTGATTCAAGCTCAGTCTTTAGACGCTTAATTTTTGCTTCGAAATTTGCAGTAATGAGCAGCTTTAAAGTTTTGTAAAAAAATTAAGCAACCTAAACTCTCCTTAACATCGTAAGCGATTACATGGGCGCAGACCTAAGCTACTCGATGGGTCGTGATATAGGTGAGTCGGTTACATCCCGCTAGTGCTGATTCGTCGTTACAGGATCATGGAATAAAAAATCCTCACAGCGCCGTGAGGATTTTGTGTTGTTCTACTATTACAGTCTATAAGCCGCTTTCGCTTCATACATAAAATAAGGGAACTTTAGCGGACGCGGGCTTTCATCCACTCATTACTATTATGGAAGTCCGCCACTGCCGTACCGGGATGCACAAGATCGTCCAACAAATTACGATCCGCTTCATCCAATTTCTTGTCGGCAATCGCCAGTGCGTCATCCAAATGAGCCATCGTGCGCGGCCCCAGAATCGGCGAGGTGATCCCCGGTTGATCTTTACACCACAGCAGAGCGAACTGCGACGCGGTCATGCCTCGTTCGCGAGCCAGATCAGTTAATTGCTGCGCTACGTCGAGTCCGCGATCCGTCACCCGCTCTTGGAAGGTTGCGCCGTTTCGCTGTGCCCGTGAACCATCGGGAAAATGACCGGCAGCCGAACCGTTTGCGTTATACCGTCCGGCAAGGATGCCACCCGCCAGCGGTGACCACGGAATAATCGCGATGCCGTACTTCTGGCACAGCGGCACCAATTCGTTTTCAATACGCCGATCCAGCAGATTATACGGCGGCTGTTCGCTGATAAAGCGCACCAGATTATACCTCTCGCTGGTAGACAACCCTTCCATCACCATCCATGCCGGAAACGTCGAGCAGCCGATATAACGCACTTTACCGGCGCGCACCAGATCATCCAACGCCCGAAGCGTTTCATCTTGTGGGATAGTCGCGGATGGCCGGTGGAGCTGGTAAAGATCAATATGGTCGGTTTGTAAGCGCCGCAGTGAATCCTCACAGGCTTTCATAATATGGTAGCGCGAGATGCCCCGATCATTCTGGCCTTCGCCCATCATGCCGTTGACTTTGGTCGCCAGCACAATCGACTCGCGTTTGCCGTTGGCCTTCAACGCATTGCCGACAACCTTCTCGCTTTCACCCGCGTTGTAGACGTTGGCCGTGTCGATAAAATTGATTCCCGCGTCCAGTGCATGGTCGATCATAGCAGCCGAGTCTTCGGGGTTGGTCACACCACCGAAGTTCATGACCCCCAAACACAAGCTCGAAACCATCACGCCTGTACGTCCTAAAGGTCGGTATTCCATCAGTCGCCTCCTCATTAACTATATTTTTTGTGGGCGACTCTATCTTAACGCGCCTCGCAATATTCGCTAGACCGTACACATTCGATGGACTTTAAGCCAAGCTGTTAACAAACAAAAATCCCTGCATACTCGCAGGGATTTTTATATGTCTAGGTTGCGACCGATAAGCCGCTTTATCGAACGTTTTGCCCATCCACCATTACGGGGTGTCAATCATAAAGCTGGCTGTTGCACTCCATCCGCCCCATGTTCCATCGTCACGTTTTGCCCTTACGTGCCAATACCAGATGCCGTCCGCAAGCGCACTTGTGGTCACTGTGAAGGTTCCCTGCGGAATGTTGTTCATATCGAAATTGGGACTGTTGAAACCGCTATCATTATCAACTTGAATTTCATAAGCCGCTGCCCATGAAATAGAATTCCATGTCAGGGTGGGCGTAGAAATCGTAAATAGATTCAGCGGTGGCATTCCACTAGAAGGATTGACCTTTGTAGTAGCCGTGAACAAGTTATTGGCGGGTACCGTATCGACCTGAAGCCCTGAGACGGTTGCTTTATTGGTGATAATCGTATTCTGCATTTGGGTGTCGGGGCGCATGAGAATAGTAACAGTGGCGCTCGCACCATTATTCAATGTGCCCAAGCTGCAATTGATGATGCCCGTTCCCAACGTGCATGAGCCTTGAGTCGTAGTAAAGCCTATGACGTATACATTTGCAGGCAATGTATCGGTGAGCGCAACATTGGTGGCTGTATCTGTGCCTAGATTGCTCACCACTACTTTATAAGTTAGCATCGAATCCGCCAGCACGGGGTCGGGTGTATCAGTGATTACAACGCCGAGGTTCGCGTGGGCTATTCCAGTCGTCTGGGTGGCTGTGTTATTGCTCAGTACCGTATCATGGGTATCAGTGGTGACAGTCGCCGTATTGTTTATTGTCGCCGTCGCGATGGATGGACTAACGGTTGTTGCAATGGTTATCGTTTCGCTCATTGTGACTTGTCCTATATGGCAAGTGACCTTACGCGTAGGTAAATCGAAGGAACATGTGCCTTGTGATGGCGTGGCTGAGACATATATGAGTCCAACAGGCAGGGTATCAGTCACAATGACATTATCAGCATACGATGCAGTCGCAGCATTAGAATTAGAAACGGTAAGGGTATAGGAGAGGCTGTCACCGGGGAGCACCGGATCAACCGAGTCCATATTTGTGATCGAAAGATCGGTCTGAGCAGCCTTACAAGCCGAGAATTCAGATGTGTTCCAGACGAAAGGCGAATCAAGGGTGGCATCATTGTCAATTGCGGTTGCGGTGATTACAGCTTCCCCATCAGCCGGTGGAGTAATGTTGCCTTGAAAGGTTACATTTCCACTTCCATTGGTTGTGGCCGACGCGCTGCCTAAGAAGACTTCACCTTCACCATAGCCGAGTCCATCACACGCGCTACTCGCAAAAAATTCGATGATGTAATCGCGATTGGGAGCGCTGTTAAGGGTTCCACTAATTGTGGTATTGTCGCGAGAAACGACTGAGCTGATGACTGGCGCATTTTGTAAACCGTTTCCGCCCGCATCATTATCTCCGACATCATTTGCCGTAATGCCAGTAGGCAGCAAATCGATCCCTAATCCGGTGTTATAAAAGATCGAATTGGCTGTGATCAAGTTTTGATCAGCGTAAAATCCGTTGCTATCGACTGCGTTATCAATCCCTACTCCCGCCTTACCATTAAACCCGATCCAATTTGCCCCTTCATCCGTCCCATCCCCAATTTGGTTACCATAGGCGAACTGATTAATGTAAATCCCGTAAGCATGATTACCAAGTTCACTAAATCCAGTGGTGTCGGTGCCAATATAATTACCCCAAATCTTATTGCCAAATGTTCCCAAACCAGATAATTGGATGCCGTGCGTCGTGTTGCCTGAGATCAGGTTTCGGGCTGCGGGCGTGGTACCGCCTACGGTATTGGAGGACGAGTAAATGGCGATTCCCACAGAGTCATTTGGGAGAGCCACTTGTCCAGTAAAGGTTGTACCAATAAAGTTACCTTGGATCTGATTCTCTTCCGAAGTTCCGCCTGCGTCTACCAAAATATAGATCCCTACGCTATTGCCGGAAATGAGATTACACGCTCCGGTACAATCTCCACCGGGAGTTGTGCCACTCGTTCCGCCAATGATATTACTATCGCTGCGATATATCTCAATGCCTCCCGCACCATTGCCTAAGTCATGGGTACCAAGTGAGTCTGTCCCGATATAGTTACCTTGAACAGTGGTATTGTGTGTATTGAGCGTAGGATAGTCATCGCTACCGAGGATATAAATGCCCCAACCGGTGTTGCTAGAGATAATGTTTCGATCCGCTGGCGTGATTCCGCCAATGATGTTGCTGTTTGCCCCTTCTAGTACATCAATACCATCTTTGTTCGGAATAGGTAACGACCCATCGAAATTTGTACCGATGAAGTTACCGACAACTTGGTTGTTGGTGCCACTACTACTAATCAAATAAATTCCAACGATATTGTTGCCAGAGATCACATTGTTACGAATGACATTATTGGCAGATCGTGTATAGATACCAATATCGTTCGGCTGTCCGAGGGTTCCAGCGGTATTCACCCCGATAAAATTTTGTTCAATAAGATTTTGTCCGTACCCCAGTACAATGCCATCACCATGCGTGATGCTGTTGATCGCAAGCCCTCGAATGGTTACTGCAAGCGCGTAAGGGTTAGTACCCGCTTTTTCGACATCAATGCCGGCGGACGTAGATATACTCGACGGACGAATTTGAATGAGGGGTTTATCGATGTATCCGGGTTGCGTCGTCGCATCAATAACAACGGACTGATGAATTTGATAGCCGTTATTGTCCGGCGTGAGAATGGTGAAGGGAGGGGTACCCGAAATATTGAACTGAATAGTCTCTACATCACTCGTCAACTCAGACGCATAAATGGCATCTAGAAGTGAACAATCTGAGTCACAGCCGCCGGTGGTAGTGTTGCTCAACGTATTGGTGACCGTCAGAATATTGCCTTGTGCGAAGGTTTCATTTTTCGTAAAAAGCGCAATCAGGCTAATGGCAACTAGAAGACCGATGAAACGAGTAGAACGCATCATTATTGAAGCTCTTTTAGTGATTTCTTTATTACACATTATGAACTGAAATGATCTTTATTGCTCGTCGAAACCATTAAGTTTTGCAACTTTTGTTCTTCTCAAGTGAGGGTTTAAATACGTGGCAAACTGATCAGATAGGTAAACAGGTTAACTCTTGATGTTCAGTTTGTAACCGTCAATCCATTACGAAAATATAAGCGCCATCGAGCCTCAAAAGTTCAATAGCGCTCGATTGAGCGAACGGTCACTTGTTTAGCGACCTTTTGGCGGAGCGTCGGTTTTCAAACAATCTGTACTAAATAAGGAGTGTCTAGGTTACGACCTATAAGCCGCCTTCTGTACCCCTTGCGAGGTGGCGATCATCTATCTGTCCCATCCGTTGCCAGATGGAATCGAGCAGCACACCCAGCGCTTTTTACGGGACGAGTCGCCCCAATGCGCCTGCTTGGCCTTGCTCCCGGTGGGGTTTGCCTAGCCGCAGACATTACTGCCCGCGCCGGTGGTCTCTTACACCACCGTTTCACCCTCGCCCATTACTGGGCAATTTACCTCTCTGTTGCGCTTTCCGTCGGATTACTCCGCCCGGCTGTTAGCCGGCAC
>JACDGI010000918.1 GCA_013821665.1 Anaerolineae bacterium | reverse complement strand
TCAAATGCAAGCGATGGGTATCCAACATCTCCACGTCCGTACTAACGAGGGCTTTGACTTAAAGGTCTCCGCTTCTATCCTTGCTCTCGCTTTTACCAATCTCATTCCCAACTAGCAATCACGGTAACTATACGAAATATGTAACTTAAGCTGGCAAATCGTTTCTTAGCTTAAAACTTGAAACTTCCTTCTTGTAACTTGCAATTACCCCCCAATATCATTCTCCGCCAGCGCCCGCTGCGGAAACACAAACCGATCCAACGACCGCGTACCATTGCTCAACGAGCGACGATTCGCCCGCTCAAAGTCATTATGTAAATCACGCACTAAAGTGGCCTGTGCCACCGATGGCTCCAACATAAACATCGCCAACGTCACCGAATGCTCACCCAGCGCCAGCACGAGCCACTGACCGCTGCCCATTTCCTTACGCGCCAAACCGATTTTGGGACGTTTATTCATACTCCACAGCGCTTGCAGCACACCGCTAATCTGATCCATATTCGCTTGCTGCTTGCCGCCCATCATTAAGGGCGCGGAGATATTGTGTTGGTACACAAGGAAGTACACCAAGCGTGCCTCAAAATGCTGCCGTAAGAATGAGGTATGCCCCGGTGCTGCCGCCTGTTTCCAGGCCGGATTTTCCGGATTACGCTTCAACAGAGTCTCGATAATCGTCCGCTGTTCACCATAACGTCCATAGATGGCATTGAACTGCGCCCGATTAATCTTGCCCTCGCCAAATTCATTAGCGACGATTTCCATCTTGCGCCGCAGGAGTTCCAACGCCGCCTGTGGATTTTCCGGCATGGTATCCTGTGGAGTGCTATCCGCGTCGGCAATAGCTTTCTCGGTTGAAAGCTGCGCCGCCTTCGCGATCATCCCACTTTTAGCAGGTGCGGGACGGGTCGCATCCTCAGTATCCGGATGCACCGGACGTATAGGTGAACGCAAGCTGCTATCGTCCGCAGCCTTGTCAGATTGGGGTGAATTTGGCTTGTCTGTCTGGTCTGTCACGGCAACATCCGCTTTAATGTTACAAAATTCTCACATTTAATAGTATACACCGAACATCAAATGCCATTGCATAAATGCGCTATAATCAACAAAATTTCGAACATTTTTCACGCGCCCACACTCGATTGCAGATTTTATACTGCGATCATCCGATTGACTGAACAGGTTAAAACGCCCAAATGCCAAACTTCCAGCACTGCGGACTCTACTTTACCCCCGACCATATTCAAGCTGCACACGAAAACATTAACCGCGAACCCATCCAAGCCGCATGGGTATTCCTCAGCACTCAGTCCCTAAATGACAATGTGATGAATGACAGCGAACTCATCCTTCATGCCTATCGTTATAAATTGAGCAGCAACCACGACTCCGGCGATCAAGTCGTTCGCGCACTGCAATCCGGCTATGGTCTGGACATCCATGCTTATACGAATTACTTTGATGCCCTCGTTACCGGGGTCACATTGGCCCATGCGGCTGAGCTAGTTCGGGATCACGCCAACTTTGTTTCGGGGTTCGCAGCATGGCAATCCGATTACGCAAACTTTGTTGACCAACTCCAGCACACGCCGGAAAGCAGCACCATTCTCGATCATGTTTGGCTCGGCTTTCTGAATCTGGTATCCGGTATCGTGCTGGATGCCGATGATCGCTTTGATGCCGGTTGCGAGGTTTTCCGCCAGACCATCGCAGAGGTACGTCCCGAAGGCTATCTCATCGCCGCTGTCGAAGCCGAAGGTCAGGACAGTCTCAATCGCCAATTTTTCGCGGTGGCCGCGCTAGTGTGTATGGCTGAAGCGGCTAGCCACGTCGGTGTTGATCTGTGGGGCTATAACTATCGCGGCATATCCGTGATCACCGCCGCCGCCTACATCACCTACTATTATTATTACCCGACACAGTGGCATTGGGGGGCCATTGCCGAAGAACCGGCCAAGGCGCTTTTCAGCGACCACGGCAGCTTCTTAGAAATGGTCTACCACTATACACGTCCGGGTGATCTCAAACTCCTGCTCAATGAACAACGTCCTCTCTTTAATGCGGCTCTCGGCGGTTTGACCACCCTCACCCATGCCGTTCCCGCTAAAGAACGTCGCGGCTTATTCGGCTAACACTACCCATCAAGGCACACTCACCATGAACCAACCCACCTTACCCTCACACGCAGAAGTCGTCGTCATTGGCGGCGGTGTCATGGGAGCCAGCACAGCTTATCACCTCGCCAAGCGTGGCATCCACGATGTCGTTCTGCTAGAACGTGAAGAATTCTTTGGACAAGGCTCTACTGGACGTTGCGCCGGAGGCATCCGCCACCAATTCTCGACCAGCATCAACATCGAACTCTCGATCAAGAGTCTCGCCATGTTACAGAATTTCCAACAGGAAACCGGCCAAACCATCGATATTAAACTCTGCGGCTATCTCTTCCTGCTTTCGACACCCGCTGAAATGCAGCAGTTCGAGCAAAATGTCGCCCTTCAAAATAGTCATGGGGTAATGTCCGAAATCTGGACAACTGAACAAATCGCACAGCGTGTTCCCTTGCTCAACCTCGATGATATCATCGGCGGCAGCTACAACGCAGGTGATGGCATCGCTGATCCCTCCGGTGTGGTCAATGGCTATATCGCCGCCGCCCGCGAACTCGGTGTGAAAGCCTTCAACGGAGCGACCGTCACCGGCATCGACACACAAGCTGGAGCCATCTCCACCGTCCACACGACTCTCGGCAGCATCGAAACCAAAACGGTTGTTAACGCGGCTGGCCCGTGGTCGGCCC
>JACDGI010000917.1 GCA_013821665.1 Anaerolineae bacterium | reverse complement strand
CCTTTACTTTCCGGCGCAGTCCAGTTGCCTGCGTTGTCACGGCTAATCGCAAATGTTTTGTTACTCTCTGGATCACGCAGTCGGATCGCGGAAATATCATTCAGCGTCATGCCCAATGTTTTTCCCAGCATCTTATACGAACTGAATATTTGGGTCGCATCAATCGTCGGTTTAATTGAAGGATCAATCGTTGCCTCACTTGCAGGTGCTGATGATGGACGTGTTTGCAGCAGTGCGATAACAACCAGTGCTGCAAATGCGATCAGTAAAATAAAAAGTGTTCGTCGGTTCATGCCCTTATCCGCCGTATCCAGATGCCAAGACCAATCGCAAACACCAAGCCCGGTAACAAAATGACCGTTAGGAAAGAGATGAGGTCGAGAGTTGGCCCGTCCACAAATACCACAGGCAAACTGGTTGCGTAAGCTTGTGGCGAAAAACTAACCTTATCGGTAAAACCAGTCAGCCATGACAATCCGTCTGTAAATATGATACCGTTGCCCCCGGTTTGTACCAGACTGTTGGTTACAAAATCGCTGTCACCAATTATCAGTACCTTTGCACCTGTTGTCTTGTTATAGGCCCATGCTACGCTGGTCAGCGGCCCCGGAATATCCTTACCCGCATCAAATTTGAATGACTCTGTTTCCCCTAATGTTTTGAGATCCGTTTCGCCGTAACTTTGCTGAGAGGTCATAATGACTTTACCGTTCAGCACATCCACGGCAGGTGAAGTGCTGACATCTATTGGTCGCGCCAGTTTGAATAGGGTAGGCGTGGTTTGGCTATTTAAGCGTTGGGCAATATCATTGTCGGTGAAAATGGCTGCGCTCGTAATATCCAGAAACGTTTGCCCGTGTGCGGTTTCATCCACTATAGCCGCGTCCAACGCCCGTAAACCGAAATGTTCCCCCAGATAACGATTAAACAATCCGTCAGAGCGTAAAAATGCATCTTGGTTGTATAACACGTCTGCCATAATAAATATCGCGCCACCTTTTTGTAGGTAGCGATCCAACACGCCGATTTCGGCTTCTGAAAAATCCGTCGTAGGTCGCACTAGGATAAGCGCAGAGGCATCGTTAGGGATATTGCCACCCTGTGTTGCTAGGTCACTAATCTTGAGTGGATAAGTAATCAACCCACTGGCACGGATGCCGTTATTGATGCCCGACAAACCTTGTGGGTCAGCACTTAAAGGATCACGTTCGGCATGGCTTTGGTCGAAGTAAACCGTAATTGTTCCTGAAATAAGCAGCCGCGAAATCGCCTCGGTCATATCCCGTTCTTGGGTATCGGAACGTGGTATTTCTGAGATAGTGCTAAAGTCGACTGATCCGTCCGCATTGAGATACGATAAATAGATATTGGCATCAGTTGCGCCAAATTTTTCTGCCATCGCTGGTTGCTCAACTGGGTCAATATAATTACGTGAGATTTTCCCGTTAGTCGCTTCCTCATACAGACGGAAGAATTGGTCATCAACTGAGCGTTGAGATAGAGCACGCGGGCTGTAAAATCCGGTAATTCGAATCGGACGCGATACTTTACGCAGGATGTCACGGGTTTCATTACTGATGCTGAAGCGCTGGCCTTCTGTCATGTCCATAACGATAACCGCTCGTTGCAACACGACATACACCAGTGCCACAATCCCGATCAACAGCAACGCGCCAAAAACCGCTGATGTGCTGTAACGTGCCTGTCTGCCGCTAATAAATGCACGGAATTCTTGTGGACTCAGAACCGCCCACAACACAATTCCAATTATGCCGATTGCGAGCGCCACAATCACAATCTCAGTCAGACCACCTTGCCAGATAAGCCCGATTAATCCTATTAACAGCGCAACTCCACCAATGAAGCTGGCCCATTGGCCGATGCGACCGCGTGTAGCCGTGAGAGTCTCGTTTCGCATGAGTTAGCGCCACCTGTGGGATTCGACAACGCGGACAGCAATAAACAGCATAATCACGATAATCCCGGCGAAATACGCCATGTCTTCTGCTCGCACAATACCATAGGCGAAGGAGTCAGTATAATGTGCCGTCAATGTGATTTCCCGTATGGCACGCGCCAGATCGAGGTTAGTGACAATCTGTCCGGCAATATTGCCCAGATAAAGAAATGTCAGCGTTGCAATGCCCAGAAAGGCCGCGACAATTTGGTTTTCAGTCAGCGCAGAAAACATCAACCCGATAGCTAACGCCGCCCCACCGTACAACCAGATGCCAATATAAGCACAAATCGTATGCGCCATGTCCGGGTTTGAAATCCGTGCCACGATAATCTGATAACTAAACGTAAGCGCTAGCAGCAAACTGTAAAACAGCCATGCGCTGAGAAACTTACCAATAACAATTGCGTTGTCGTTCACAGGAGCCGTTAGCAGCAGTTCTAATGTACCTTCACGCTGTTCTTCCGCCAGCATCCGCATTGTGAGCAACGGCCCAAAAAAGATCATAGCGGTTGCCATAAAATCCGGTATTAATGACGGGTTGATCGGTTTACGGGTTAGGCTAAAAGCCACATCACCGTTAAAATACAATCCGGTCAATATCAGCAGCGTTCCTGCAATGATATAGGAGATAGGTGAGGTGAAGTACTGCCCCATCTCGCGCCTGAAAATGGTCCAAGTTCCAGTCATATTTTTACTCTTTGCCTACAATGTCGAGGAACATATCCTCAAGTGTCATTGCCACAGGACGTAACTCCAATAAGCGATAGCCACCCTCTATCACTTTTTGGGCGACATCGCCGCGCACATCTTTGCCGTCTTTTACGCGGATGGTATAGCCATTACCC
>JACDGI010000916.1 GCA_013821665.1 Anaerolineae bacterium | reverse complement strand
TTACCGGCAAAAGGACGTGCCGCCGTCATGCCATTGCTATAACTGCTGTAAATTTCGCGTGACGCATGAATGGAGATAATACCATCACAATGCCGTGAAAGTCGCCCATAAACCTCGCTAAATTCGGCAGCCGTCGGTGAATGGACGATGGGCGCATAGGGTTGAGCCGCCAACAAACGCAAGCCATCCTCCGGCGACAAATCAACCCCTTCGCGGTAACTCTTACCAGCAACATTAATTTTGTTCGGAACGACCGTCACCATCGGATATTGGTGCAGAAAATGGGGTGTTGCAAAATGAGCGCAGCTATCAGTAACAATCTGGATATTGGGCATTTATTCCACGCTGATGATATACGGATAGAGCGGTTGACCACCGTTCACAATTTGAAATTCTGGTTTGGTAAATTGTGCAGAAAGGGTATCTGCAAAAGCCTGTGCGTCAACTTCTGTCACAATGTCACCATAGTATAGCGTAATCAGCTCATGTTTGTCCGCATCAGCTTTACGCAGCATAGCTTCCGCCACACCGAGTATGCTATCACCCGCCACACTCAGCTTGTCGTCAATTAGGCCGATATATTGCCCCTCGACGGCGTTTACACCCTCCAGTGAAACACTGCGTGTGGCCGTTGTAATTTCACAGGTGATAACATTCTTGAGAGCGTTGGTCATGGCCTCAGCCAATTCAGGCAAACTCAAACTCTCGCGCTCATTCCCGTACTCGATCATCGCCGCCACGCCCTGTGGCACAGTCCGGCTGGGAACAACTTGCACCTGCTTGTCCGATACCAAGCCAGATGCCTGCCGTGCCGCCAATAAAATATTGGGATTATTCGGCAGCAAAATCACTTCTTTATTAGGCAGTTGCTTCAGTGCCAGCAGAAAATCCTCCGTGCTGGGGTTCATCGTCTGCCCACCACCAATGGCATAAGCAGCCCCCAAATCACGCGTAAGCAAAGTTCTCAACCCCGCGCTCGGTGCCACCGTCACAACCGCCGCACCTTCGACCGCTTCACCCACAACCGCGCCTTCGCGCCCAGCCCGTTCGACCACATAATCCTGATACTGTGCCTGCATGTTCTCAACCACAACATCATCCAGCGCTGCGCCTTGCTTGATCGCATAGCTAATCGGCACACCCGGATCATGCACATGGACATGTACTTTGATTAAGTTTTCGTCGCCCACCACCAGCGTTGACCAACCTACCGCATCAATCGCCGCCTTGACCGCATCCACATCCATGCCTTTCCCACGCATCAGGAATTGCACATCGTATCCGTAGCCTTCTTCATCTTCCGGCACGAGTGCCTTCTGCCAATCTTTCGGTTCTTTAGCTGATGACGTGTCCCACGGCGAAAGCCGCAGACTTTCACCCTGAACCTGCTTGAGCATTCCCTCAATAATAAACGTCCATCCCTGTCCGCCCGAATCCACAACACCCGCATCTTTGAGCACAGGCAGCAAATCCGGCGTGTGCTTCAGTGCGTTATAAGCCGCATCCACTTTCACATCAATCAGGCGGTTCAAATCGGCTTCTGTCCGCGCCTTCTCAACCACCGCTTCCATCGCTTGCCGTGTGACCGTCAGAATGGTTCCTTCCACCGGCTTGACCACCGCTTTATAGGCACGTTCGACCGCATTCTGGCAAGCCGCTGCAAAGATCAGTGCGTCAAACTGCGCGTGGTCTTCGAGCGCTTCAGCGAATCCTCGCCACCATTGCGACAATATGACACCAGAGTTGCCTCGCGCACCCAATAATGCTCCGGCAGCAATCATCTTGCATACCTTACCCGCATGTGCCTCGTCTATCGTAATCAGCGGTTCACAGGCTTTCCGCATCGTCAAAAACATGTTGGTTCCTGTATCCCCATCAGGCACAGGAAATACATTCAGTTGATTCACTTTTTCTTGGTTCGTATCCAGCCACGTTAATCCGGCCAAAGCCAGTTGTTTTAACAAATATCCATCACAACTCAATAATTTGGTTTCAACCACAACATCCAAATCCTTACATTAAATAACGATATTTCAATCCGGCAATCGATGATTACCAGTGTAAACCAATTCTATAAATCTAAACACCTGCCTATGATACTTGTTACGCCACACTAGCAACCGCTTTTTGCAGCGCATCAATCCCTGCCTTGACGCTGAACTTCGGGTTGTAAACCGAGCTGCCTGCGATCAAGACGTTCGCCCCTGCTTGCACACAGGTCGGAGCGGTTTCGGTATTCACACCACCATCAATTTCGAGATCAATCGCTCGCCCACTGTCCTTAATCATCTGACGCAGTTGGCGCACTTTTGGTAACACTTCCGGCAAAAAGGCCTGCCCACCAAACCCCGGATTGACGCTCATCACAATGATCACATCCAGCATATGAATCACCTCGCTCAAGGCCGAAGCTGGTGTATGCGGGTTTAGCGCCACACCGGCCCCGCAGCCCAAAGCTTTAATCGTCTGCAACGTCCGATGCAAATTCGGGCACGCTTCAACATGCACAGTGATGCGATTTGCACCAGCCTTAGCAAAATCCGGCAGCAAATGATCTGGCTCGACGATCATCACATGCACGTCCAGCGGCAGTTGTGTCGAACGGCGAATAGCCTCCATCACCACCGCACCTAACGTCAGGTTCGGCACAAATCGCCCATCCATCACATCAATGTGGATCTGTCCCGCGCCACCCTGCTCCGCTTCCTGAACCTGCTCACCCATTCGTGCAAAATCCGCCGCTAAAATTGAGGCGGCTATTTGTATGGCATTTGACATAAGAGGTCTTTCTACTAACACAAGCCGAC
>JACDGI010000134.1 GCA_013821665.1 Anaerolineae bacterium | reverse complement strand
CAAATGGCAGTACGCCTACGCACTGCCCAAAGGTACACACGCCGTAAATAGTTGTGCGTCCATCCGGCAGCTCGGCAACATCTTCGCGCAGATTCATCCACTTATTACGGTAGACTTCACGAGAGGATCGGGTTTTCCATGCTTTTGGAGGCATCACTTATTTTCCGGATAATTCAAAATTATGCGCTACAACCGATACGAATCAATCAAAGTCAATTGTTAGTACACAAAGCTGTTTGCAAGCAACGCACTAATTACCAGATGACAACGCTGGTTTCGATGCGACGGATGCCAACTGCATTGGCAATACCCTGAGTAATGCACTCGCCCATTTCTTGGAGTGTGGGAGCCTCAACATAGGCAATGAGATTGAATTGTCCGGTCGTTGCGTGGATTGAGTTAATAACAGAATGATCAAGTTTCATTCCAGCCAATTCTTCTACCAACTCTTGTACGCGGGCAGGCTCAGCTTCAATCAACAGGTAAGCGTAAGTCATTCAATTCTCCTTATAATTCTGGCGTAGATTGTTGTAAGGCGGCAGGCATGTTTTATACTTAGCCGCAGGTAAAGTTCACACGAGAGACACTTCCTGTACGTGCCATCTCATCCATCAAGTTCTGCACTGTCTCCATCGCCGGTTTGAGGGGAAGGAAATGTTTGGCGACTTGCATATCCGCATCTGTGGACAGCGGATGCCAAAATACGCCCTCAATATTGACTGTCAGTTCAGGAGAAAGGTTGTCCATCCCAAGAGTCATACCGGCTTTGGAATAGCCGCGCTTTGCTAATGGACGGATGAAGTGATGATCTTTAGAAATCCCCAGTGAATCGCGGAAGGCATGTAGTTCACTCATATGGTCGCAGTTCGCGGGCGTTTCGGTGGTGCTCAGGCGGACGCGGAAACCCGATGCTTGGAGTGATCGAATACCTTCTACTGTTTTCTCCCACGTCCCTTTGCCGCGATAGGCATCGTGGTCTTCAGCACGACCCCCATCGAGACTGACTTGAATTTCGAGCTTATCATTGGCGATAGCCTTCAGCTTCTCCAGCCGCTTTTCCTGGAACAACATGGCGTTGGTTAGCACAGTCGTTTCCACTCGCGCCGATGAATAGGCGAGCATGTCAAAAATGTCATTGAGCAAAAAGGGTTCGCCACCCGTGAAGAAAATATGACTAATGCCCAAGTCAATTGCTTCATCCACCAGTCGTTTGACATTTTCTAAGCCGATTGAGCGGCGTGGCGCATTTGGGCTGGACTTGGCAACACAGTAGCTGCAACGCAGGTTGCAATCATAATTGGTATAAATCCACAGTTTCCACTGATACGCTGGAGCCATGTTAATCGTTTGAAGTTGAACCGCAGGTGAATTGGACATGGTTTCATCTTTCTCCATCAATATTGATAGGTAGGCTCGACAATCACGCCATTGGCATCGTAGAAGCGTTCATCATTCACGGCTTCATCAAGTATGTGATAGCCTTCCACGCGGCCATCTCGCCATTCTTTTAAGCCTTCCAGTTCCATCAAGGGGCGCACTTCTGGATCGTCGTATGACATGCCCATCAGTAAACTGTGGAAACGCTCAACAAGCGTTGAACTGACATCCGGCCCGACTGTGAAGTTACAATGATCAAAAGCAGGTGTTTCGGCGAGAACACGGGTTGAACCTGTAAGAATAAGTCCTTCTGCCTCAAATGCCGCGTAATTGCCATTGATTACGCAGGCTGCATCTGCTTTACCACTCATCAGTGCCTGTGCAGCATCACGCTCGCCGCCGACATGATCACCATGTTTACCTGCCAGCACATCGTGGCGCAAGATGGTGAAATCAGTGTGTGGGATAAGCCCTTGTGAACGCAGAAATTCGAGCGGGATCAAACTAGCCTGTGGTGAATCAATTGCACCGACAGCTACCGTTTTGCCCTTCAAATCAGCCACTTTTTTAATAGGCGATTCGCTGCGAACAATAATGACCGAGGTCAAGTTGCAGTCGGTGTCGCGCATGGCAATCGCTTTCACCTGTTTGCCCTGCGCCTTTGCCAAGCGGTCTGCCCGAATCCATGCTAAGGGGGAGTTCCATGCGACATCAATTGACCCCGATAAAAGATGCTCGACCTGCGTTTCGTAATTGGAATACAAAATATAATCAAACGGCAGATCGTGCTTGATGAAAAATTCCTTGAAACCTTCCCAAATCGTGACGACTTTGGGGGCATAAGCCACAGCCCCCAGAATCAGCATATCATTTCTACTCATGTTTCATCCTTATCCGAACAACGGCAGACCACAGACCGCTTTGCCGATAAAATCATAAAGTGCATCCGTAGTGGGAGCCATGACGGTGGCTGCACGCGCGTCACGGAAATGACGTTCGACACCCACTTCTTTGCGGAATGCCGCGCCACCGCATACCCGCATCGCAAGATCCGTTACTTCAGTGGCGGTTTCACCGGCTGCTGCTTTAATTTCAAGCACCCTCAGCATCCCGTCCACTCTGCCGCTTTCGAGTGCCGTAAAAGTGTCGAGCAACAAGCCGCGAACCATATCCGTTTTGATACGCATACGTGCGATATAAGCGCGAACGGTCGGCATATCGGCCAGCGATGAGCCAAGATGCTGATACTTGGTTGCTCCGGCATGAGCAGCAGTTTTCGTTGTGGCGGCTTCCATAATCCCCAGTGAGACTGCTGCATTCATTAGTTGAAAATAAGGCAGAACAACACCCATCATGATGTCGAAGCCGCCACCATCTGCACCGAGCATGGCAGCATTTTCGATATAGACACCTTCAGCTTTAACGGGGCTGGAATAATTACCGCGCATTCCGAGACCATTAAATGGCGCAACAACCGAAAGACCGTCGGCTTTTGCGGGTACGAGCCAGATGGTACTCGCGCCTTCGGCGGTCATGGGCTTGCTTGACCAAACATAGCTATCGACCTGCCCTGCTCCCGTTGCCCAGCTTTTCATAGCATCCAGATGTGCGCCGCCATTATATTGGGTGGCCGTACTGACGGGTGCCCAGAAGTGACTGCGCGAACCGGCTTCCGAGAAGGCTAATGTCGAAAGATGTTTGCCAGCCGCAATCGCCTCGCGCACTTCACGCGAACCATGTGCCTCAATGACAGCGGTGGCTGCATAGTGCATACAGATCACCATGCCGGTCGTCGCGCATTCGCGGGCGATCCGTTCGACCACTAGGGCGGCTGCGCGGTGGCCTTCGCCCATGCCGCCGACTTCAGTTGAACTGATCAAGCCTAACAGCCCTGCTTTACCCAGTGCTTCAATAGCGGCTCGTGGATAGGTTCCGTTCTGGTCAACATCAATGGCGTTGTCAGCAATAATCCCGGAAGCAATTGGTTCTAATAAATCTAAATAGGACGCAACTTTTGTTTCAGTCATCATTTTCTCCAGCAAATAGGGTAAGGGAATTTACAAACTCCAATGGACACCGCAGCCTGCGCAAGCCGGGTGGGGGGTATCGCTTAGTAATTTTTCACGCCATTGCTGATAACGGGTATCGTCCCAAATTTCAACAAAGGGCTGCTCGAATACATTGCCGAGCTTGAGGCTTTCATAATCGGTAGTAGCAAAAGGTGAGATACAGCATGGGAGCGCATTGCCGTTTGCGGTGATATAAGCGGTCGTCCAAGGGCGCAAACAGGCTTTCCAAGGTTGATGGTCACGCTGCTTACTGGCCTCTAAACTGTGGCGTGGGCTGGTCGCACCGGAAGCCTTGAACATGATTCCCAATTCACCGGCTAAGGTCTCACAGGTGGCAATAATCTGTTCAACCTGCTCATCAAATTGGTCGAAGAGGCCGTGCCCATCTTCCATCAATCCCGGTGCTGCATCAGCTTCGTAGTAATACACCATACGCTGCAAATACACTTCTGGAACGCCCATTTTGGAGGCAAGCCGCAGCAAATCAGGAAGTTCCTGAATATTTTCTTTCATGCCGGTCATCCAGATAGAAGCGCGGGGAGTTGCGGCCTGCATTTCACGTTGAATACGCGTGAACTCGGTTAAGTTACTCACAATTTTATGCAGCAGCGGTGCGCCACGAATGATGGCGTAGGTTTTAGGATCTGATCCATCAATCGAACAGCGCATCTCATCCAAACCACTTTCAATCAGTTTGCGTGACCATTCGGGTGTAAGCAGTGTCGCGTTAGTGTTGAAGAGGACATAAACGCCACGTGCTTTGAGATGGGCAATCATACGCGGCAAATCTTTGTTGATGAGCGGTTCACCAATTCCGTGCAGCACCGCACGTTCCATATCGGGGAATTGATCAACTATTTTGAGGAAGTTTTCCCAACCGAGTGTTTTGGGTTCTTCGTAGGTGACAAAGGTTCGTGGGCAAGTTTCGCATAGCAGATTGCAATGATTGGTGACTTCAATGAACACACAGTGCGGTTGCTGCTCAGAAAGAGCAGCGCGGGTTGCAGGATCAACTGAGCGGTATGCCTCAGGGAGATAATCTGCTTTGGCTTCAAGTGGGCTACCTACTAGGGTGGACTTTTGTACATCACTAGACATCAGTACCGCACTTTCTATTTTATGCATGGAGGCAACAGTATAACACTGTAGTCTAGAGTTCTTGCGAATCTATTACATTGAGAATTGGCGAAGTCCTTTGTAAGCCTTCTGCAACATATTCCCGCTGTAATGAAACCGTGAAATCCAATACTCATCCAGAGTTAGCGGATGTCATGTAAATAAAATGGGGCATAACCAGATGAATAACTTCTATGTGCGTCGGATCACGATGGGGATAGTCGTGGGTCTCATATCTGGCCTCATAAGTACGTTTCTAGCCGATTTGCTGATTGGCGGAACAATTATCACTCTTTTAGGTGGCAATACGCAACCAATTGTGTCTTTAGGCATACATCTGCTGTTCAGTGCTTTGTTGGGTGTAGGATTTTCTCTGGTGTCATCACTTAAGGCTAATGTCGGCGATCAGATTATGAATGGTCTGGTGTATGCTGCCGGACAATGGGCTGTTGTTATATTGGTCGTTATCCCTGTATTGAATGGGCAAGCGCCACAATGGCAGCCGCCGGAAGTCATCCTTCGATTTCCAGCACTGATCGTTTACTTGGGTCAAGGTGTGCTGCTGGCGCTAGGCTGCTATTGGATTTTCAAACTTGCTGACCGGTGGTACGGCATCATTGCTACGGAAATAGATGATATTCCTGAAGAGGGTATCAAACAGCGCGTCGTGGTTTTGGGTGGTGGTTTCGGTGGTGTGACAACCGCCCAACAATTAGAAGGCTTATTGGGGGATGACCTGAGTGTACATATTACGTTGGTTAGTCAGACGAATCATCTCTTATTTACACCGATGTTGGCTGAAGTAACGGCAGGTGGGGTTGAAGCACAACATATCAGTCCACCATTACGCACGTTTTTTCGGCATGTAAGGGTTATTCGGGGCGAACCTGCTGCCATCAACATCGCACAAAATACGGTGATCATTAAATCAGGTACCGGTGTCGCCCGCATTTTGCCATACGATCATCTGGTTTTGGCTGTTGGCGCAGTTCCTAACTTCTTCGGGAATAAAAATATTGAAGCAAATGCTTTCACATTCAAGTCACTTTCCGATGCGATCCACATTCGCAATCATGTTATTGACCTACTGGAACGTGCAGACAACGAGCCTAATCCCATCCGTCGCAAGGCGCTTCTAACATTTGTGGTCGTTGGCGCGGGCTTCGCCGGTTCGGAACTCATTGGCGGGTTAAACGACTTTGTGCGTGGTTCGCTGTGGTATTACAAACATTTACATAATGACGAAGTATCCCTCATTCTTGTGCATCCGGGTGAGCAAATCCTGCCTGAGCTAAGTACCAAATTAGCACAATATGCCGAAACAAAGATGATTGCTCGAGGTGTGTCAATTCGAGGTAAAGCACGAGTCACGGATGCGGGACAAGGCACTGTGACGATTGGTGATGAAATCCTTTCGGCGGAAACCCTCATCTGGACAGCCGGTAACCTGCCTAATCCTGTCATCCGTGATATTGGCTGCGAAACGGATAAAAGAGGCGCAGTCATAACAGATGATAAATTACGGGTTAATGGACAACTGAACGTGTGGGGCATCGGCGACTGTGCTTCCATTCCCGACGTGGTGACTGGCAAAAATGCGCCGCCAACCGCCCAATATGCTCTCAGAGAAGCTAAAACTCTGGCCTACAACCTTCATGCTGTGATACATAATCGCCCGCCCAAGCAATTTCGCCATCACTCCCAAGGTGCAT
Organism: Anaerolineae bacterium; assembly: GCA_013821665.1. Lineage (GTDB taxonomy): Bacteria > Chloroflexota > Anaerolineae > Aggregatilineales > Phototrophicaceae > CFX2. Next base: position 7,225 of record JACDGI010000134.1, on the reverse strand, counting down.
TGGCTGTTGTCGGACATCAAACAGCCTGCGCTGAAGTTTTTGGAATGCAGTTCAGCGGATTATTCGCATGGCTGCTGTGGCGTGGTATTTATCTTTCTAAGCTGCCCACTTTAGAGAAGAAAGTTCGTGTACTGCTCGACTGGGTAATTGATGTGTTCTTCCCACGCGATATTGCCTATGCACCCGTTGTTGAATCCGACATGACCGTTGAAGAAGTGCTAATTGTGGGAGAAGCATCATGAATATAGCTGTTAGTAATAAGCTGCTATCGCAAGCGAAATGGACCGTATTTATACGTGTCATCATCGGCGCTTTGGCAGGACTCATCGCAGGCTTGTTGTATGGTGTCCTGCTCAACAGTCAACATATGTCCCCTTTGATGAATGCTGTTGACATTCCCGGCGACCAACTGACCCATCTTTTGTTGAGTATTTTGGTGGGTGTAGGTTTCGGATTTGCCTTTGGCGAACGTGCGACAACAGCCGGAACCAGTTTTCTGTGGGGGATTGTAGCGGGGTTAATTTGGTGGTTATTAGGTCCTTTAACGCTCTTCCCGCTGATGCACGGTATCCGCCCCGATTGGGCGATTACTTCTGCTCGTCAAGCCTTTCCATTGTTGGTAGGGCTAGCTGTAGCTTACGGCGCATTTATGGGACTCCTTTACAGTGGGTTTTATTGGTTTTATCAAAATCGTACTACCCCTCATCTGGCGCGTCAGATACTCCTACGACTAGTGCAGGCGCTTGTTAGCGGTGGCATTGCTGGTCTATTGGGAGGCGTGGTTTTCGGGGGTTGGATGGCTCAAGCTGGTTTTTATCCGCTGGTAGCAGGATTAGTAAATTCCAACGACCCTGTAACGGGACAATGGTTGCACCTCCTGATCAGCGTTCTCATCGGCTCAAGTTATGGTCTGTTATTCCGACATGATATCAGTCGTACCGGATCGAGTATTGCTTGGGGAGTCGTTTACGGACTTGTCTGGTGGATACTTGGCCCCCTGACATTGATGCCGTGGTTGTTGGGGCAAGGCGTGCAGTGGACGATAACCGCTGCACAAAATGTTTTTCCGTCACTGATTGGACATGTGATTTATGGTGTAGTGCTCGGTATGACTTACGCCACGCTCAACCAGATATGGCGAACCCTGTTTGTGGACTCCGATCCGCTTACTCGTGAGCCAGAGGGGCCGGGAACGCGAACGTTGCGTTCATTAGGGTTAGGGGCTGTCGCCAGTGTAGCCGGTGGCCTCGTATTCACCATCGTCATGGTTGCTACGGACACACTGCCTAAAGTCGCTAATATCATAGGTATGACCACGCCATTGGAAGGCTTTGTTGTCCACATGGTCATCAGCATTCTAATCGGTGCCAGCTACGGGTTGTTGTTCCGGCGGGAAGCGACTACGCCAACTCTGGCCTTTGGCTGGGGATTAGTCTATGGACTGGTATGGTGGTTCTTAGGTCCATTGACACTATTCCCCCTCTTGCTCGGACAGCCTATTCAATGGTCTTTAGATGCAGCGCTTCAAGTATACCCCTCGCTTATTGGTCATCTCGCTTATGGGGTTGTTCTTGCACTCGGTTATTACTGGCTATTAAGGCGCTATGACATAGGGCGCATGTTACCAAAATCCGATTTGATGAGCGATCAGGCGAGTTCCAGCGCTTATCCAGCCTTGTCGTTTCTCGTATTACTGCTCACATTGTTTCTATTGTTGATTTTGGCGCACTAATCGGAAGCGGCAGTAAACAAACGATTGTGTGCTGCCCCACGGGGTTCGGTGCGCTTCATATTCGTAATCAATCAATGAGAATGCAGTACCCAATTCAGCAGCCAATTGAGTGGGATCATAGTGGGCTACGGAGAGGTTACTACATTGAAGTGGGCCATCCGGGGCAAAGGTCGCAATAATGAGTTGACCATCTGGTTTCAGCGATTGTTGTGCCGTTCGAACATAAGTTTGTCGTTGTTCGCTGGTCGTTAGGAAATGAAATACAGCCCGATCATGCCAAAGATCATAGCGCTGCGGCGGTAATTTCACTTGGGTTATATCGGCCTCCAGCCATTGGACAGGTTCACCAAGATTACCCAAACGCTCACGACTTACAGCTAATGATTCACCTGAAATATCAAGCACTATTAGATTGCGATAGCCTTGCTTTATCAAACCGTCAACCAAAATCGAACTTCCCCCGCCGACATCAATGATGTTGGCATCCGGTTCTAAGCCGGCACGCTGAATAAAGTCTAACGATAACGATGCCTCTGTTTGATACCAGCTCACTTCATGAGATGCTTTTGTTTGATATACCTCTTCCCAATGCGATTTTGTGGACATTTATTGTTCCTTACTACCCAGAAACACGGTTGTGATCCTATTTCTCAAGGGAAGCTGGAGACGGCAATGGGACGATGGCAAACACGCTTGGTGGTACAGCGATTTTCTGATTGCCAATTTGAATGGTGGCTGAAGTTGACGGATCATAATTGATAACAACAGCATTCGTTTGATCGCCTGCTCGATAGACATCTGCAATAACGGCATTTTCCGATGACATCAAACTGGATGTTAGTGGAAAATCGGAGGCAGGTGACCCAACCTCAATTTGGCGTATAGGCGTGATTTCATCAAATGGAAGTTGCAAGTTAATGGTTGTTTCCTGATGCCAGCTTGCGATAAGTGGCTGGTTGAACTCGTAGGCAGCTAACCACGAGCGAGCATCAGTTGCCGTCCCGATATGCGGTAAATACGCATAGCGCAAGTGATGCATTCCAAGATCAGTAACCCCTTCCTTGTCGCGGGTAACGTCTCGGACGAGCATCAAACCACGGGTTGTGCTGCCGGCAACACCTTGTAAGCCATGTGTGATGATGGTTAGCCCAATATTGTCGTTCGAGACATCATTCCAATAGATATTTGGATAGAAAATCGAGCGGCGGTAGGTCACATCACCCGACACGATTGGTTTTGTATCAATCACATGCGTGAATGCTCCGAAGCCTAAATCATCAGTCCGCATGGTTGTTCCCAAAACTGTTGGCATTTCCACCAAGGCAGTTGTTTCGGGCAAAGCACTGATGTACAAGTCAACTGCAATCACTGGACTATCTGCCTTGAGGGTGACGATTTTAGTCACTTGCTGGCCGCTGAGCGTAAAGATTATTTGTAGGCGAGCGATAAGCGGGCCAGATGTGAGGATAGTGACTTGAGCAGATGTTTGACCTTCACGGCCATGTTCCTGACCAAAGTGAGCGCCATATACATCGCCGCTGTCATCACGATACAGCACATCATCACCAAATGTAGAAAGTAATTCTTGGGATACGGCCTTATCATCCACCAAGGTCAGGTTTGAAAATGTTCCGCCATGATCGGCATCAACTGTCACAGAAACCAGCCCATTGGCTAATGTGAAATGGTTCCTGTCTTGTTTAGCTTGCGTTGGATGATCAATTTTCGCTTGGTCATCTGTCAGTCCTCGATAGCCAAGCGCAGGTATATCATTCACTTGGAATGCGATACCATCAGGGTCTGTTTTTTGAGTCTCTTTTGGCAAAAGATTGTCATTTGGCAGGTTGCCATTCAGTTCAATAACCTCAGAGCGAGGCCATGAGGTTGGGTTAAAGATGACGACAGGCGCAGAAACACGACTCGCTATGTGAGCCAGTATAGTGGCTAAATCATCTTTCGCTGTCGCGACAGTTTGATCGAATCGTGGATGTTGGCTAGTTTCCCATACCGAATCGAAGCTAACACCTGAAATATTATCATAGTGGGCATTGATAGCTGCCGAGTTCCAAGCAGAAGAAGAAGGTGCATCAAGCATTGCCCCGAATTTATCGGCAGCGCTTAAGTAGTATTCACTCTCCTTATCGGCAATCTTAGCCGCTGGGCGAGTATCATAAAATGCTTGCCAAATCGGATTGAGATCAGTGGTGATTTCCGGTAACGGCTGTGTCGCCAAGTATTGAAATGCACTGGTAGTATCCGACATGACCAATGCAGTTTCATGATCAGTAGCATTCCACTGATCTACCAATGCGGGCAACGTGGATTGCTGGTCAAAAAAATCAAAGCCCAAGGGCATAAACAGGTACTTCGAGTCTGTTTGTTTAAATGCTTTTTCGATAGAGGCACGTAAGTCAGCGAGCGGATCATTCGGGTTGCTATTGTGGTAGATGTTATACCATGCTGTGGGGTAGGAATTATAAGCGACTAAGACACGCCCCGCTGACGAAGCAGGGCTCGTCCAGTAAAACGCAGGTGGCAGAGGTTGACATTGTTGATAATCAGGATCGCATCCACCTTGATAGCGTCCGATATATAGGTAAGGGATATTGGCTTGGGCAAGGAATGTAGGAAAGGCTGCCGAATTACCAAAAGCATCGGATTGCCATGCGCTGTGCGGTACACTTTCAGTACCAAAGGTTTGAGCAATCCACGTCTGGCCCAATTGTAAGTTCCGGACTTGAACTGCTGGTGCTACAAGGCTGGTTTCGGGTTGCGTAATTCCCGCCCATGCAAAGCTGATCTGCCGATTTTGCACCAACGTTTTGAGTTCATCATGATATTCAGGATGTGTATCCCAAAAATGCTGGACGAATAATACCTGTTCCATCGTGTAGCGGAAACGCGGATATTGTTTCGCCAATTGGATGGCTTTGATGATATTTTGATCGGAGAGCTTGCTATAGGCGGCGAAAGATTGGTGCCAGTCCGTATCCCAATGGGAAAAAGGAATCAGGAAAACGACACGAGGGCTTTTCTGAATTAAGTGTTGGGTTTCAGGATCAAAAAAGGGTAAATTACTGGATATATCCTGACCCAAAAGAAGATTTGAATTTACTTGCAAAGACGCTAATATCCCAATCAGGAATACGCTGAGAACAACCCGAAATATCCGGCGAAACAGCCACAGAAACTTCATCATGTTGTCCAAACGCGCATGTTCATAATGGAATATATTTGAAATTGCACTTTGATATCATACAGATAATAGCCCCCGTAAGCAATTGGACTTACCCCGAATAGGCGGAGACACAAAATGTCAGAGGCGTGCAAGCTGCTCAAAGGCACAAGGGCTAAGATAGCCTAAGGCAGAATGCCGCCGCTGACGGTTATACCAAATCTCAATGTACTCAAAGATGGCCTGCCGAGCCAAGGTTCTCGTCGGGAAAGTGTGGTCAGCACATTCGCATTTCAAAGTCGCCCAGAAACTCTCTTTCATGGCATTATCATAACAGCGACCAACAGCACTCATGCTGACTTGTACCTGCGCCTTTTCCAAAAGCGCTAAATAGGCATGGCTGGTGTATTGGCTGCCTTGGTCGGAATGATGCAGTTTGGGTGCGCCACGCTGAGCCAGAGCCATGCCGAGCGCGTCACAGACCAGCGGCTCGGTCAGGCGTTCACTCATCGACCAGCCGACAATCCGCCGCGAGTAGGTATCCAACAGGCCGGCTAGATATAACCAACCCTCACGGGTGGCAAGGTAGGTGATATCCACCAGCCACTTTTGGTTAGGACCTGTCGCACTGAAATCCTGAGCGAGCAGATTGGGTGCAGGCGTTCGAGGTTGGTTGGCTTGGGTCGTGACCCGAAAGCGTCGTCGTCCGCGCGTTTTTAAGCCCATGCGGGTCATTAAACGGGCAATCCGGTGCTTGCCCACCACTTCGCCTGCTTCACGTAATTCGGCATGAATACGCGGATAGCCATAGGTCTGGTGGCTCGCTTCATGGACTGCCCGAATACGCCGTGCCAACGCTTCATTCGCTTGCTGCCGTTGGCTCGGTTCACGCCGCAACCAGTCGTAGAATCCACTGGCTGCTACTCTCCCAGCACCGCGCACAAACGCTGTACCGGATAACACCCTCGCTGCTCAGCGATGAACTGATAGCGGCTCACGATTCCCCCCGCGAGAACACTCGGATGGCTTTTTTTAGGATATCTCTTTCTTGCCGTGTGATTTCCAACTCGCGTTTCAACCGTCGGATTTCGGCTTGTTCGGCTCGTTCTGCACTCGGTTGCAGCTTCTCTTCCACCACTCGATAGCGCTGCTGCCACTTGTAGATCAGTCCAGACGTGATGTCTAATTCCCGCTCAAGCCGGCTAACACTCCGCTCTCCAGTTGTCACCATTCCCAGCACTTCTTGCTTAAACTCGTCGCTGTACTTCTTGTAGTTTCCCATTTCTCGCTCCTTACTTTCAGTCTAACGGACATTTTTACTCTCCGCCAAACTGGGGTAAGGCCACTGGCACAACCAAACCTTTTTCGGAGATGTCAGATAGTGGTCATATATTCGGGCATTGCAAAACAAAGGTAGGTGGTAATTATAAAGTACGTGATGTGGACGTTCTAGAGTGCCGCCACCGAAAATGACTGGGGAATGAGGAGCATTAGCTTAGGAGAGGATATGTAAGGCTTTTGCATGGGCAATGGCTTCGGAGCGGTTGTGAGTCCCACCGTCGCCACATAGAATCATGAATAGGTCACAATAACCCTGCTTTTCAATACTTATTCATTCTTGAAAAGTATATTTTTCGTCACCTATTTTCAGCCGATTTTCGATGCTTTTCCGGCCATATATCCGTCACCCAATTTGCTAATGAACCCTCATTTGAGCCAACAGATATTTCTGATACAGCCTGAATAAATTCTGTAAAGTGGGTTGTCAGGACAAATTCGGCCAAGAATGCATATATTCTTGACCAAGGTGAGGGTTGCAGTTTGTGCCAATAGGGGCGAGGATGGCTCACGATATAACTAGCAACCTCTGTCAGTTAGGGTGTGTTCTTCCCGTAGGGAGAGATTTTGACCCCCATGCAATTCCACCATCCCGTAGGCTAAACGTCAGATTACTAACAAATTTTCGCGATACAATAAAGACTCGCGCCCATTACAGACTTTCTTACAACGAGTAGAAGAGATGTAGGATGCACAAGCGTGTTCGTTACTTGGCGATAGTAGCAGTTATCGTGTTAGGGGTGATCGCAGCGGTTGCTGCCCAGAACACATCGCCACGGGTTATCGGTGGGGATGATGCGGCTCTACGCCTATTATTATCACACATTTTAACCAGTGGACCGTATCCGGATAAAGAATCTGTCGCCAATGTTGGTCAGTTACCGGATAAACTGCCTTTTGATTTGCCGCTGCCTGATGATATACGGGTCGTCGGCAGCGTGGTACATGGGCAAGGGAGCTTCATTCAGATTATCTTGGAG
>JACDGI010000133.1 GCA_013821665.1 Anaerolineae bacterium | reverse complement strand
GTGCATACATACCGCGCAGAGCTTCGGCTAGCGGCCCATTGACAGCATTGACCGCGCGTAACACACCCTTACCACCGTAACGCTTTTTGTCACCGTCACGGAGTTCCAGCGCCTCATGTTCGCCGGTGGATGCGCCGCTCGGAACCATCGCTCGTCCGAATGCGCCATCTGCTAACCGGACGTCAACTTCGATTGTCGGGTTGCCGCGTGAATCTAAAATTTCGCGACCATGTATATTTTCAATTATAGACATCATGTTCTCCTATGAGATTAGTGAACAGAACAATTTATCAGGTGATTCATTCACCCAATTCTATTTTTGTGGTGTTCTTTAAATTGCAAACCCTAATGATATACTGATTTCTCCGACTCGTCACCTGTAATCTGTAAAAAACATGCCGACTGTCCTATAATTTTATGGATAGTTGTTATTTAGTGGAAATGTTAAGTCATGCTGTCACGGCGTACCATTTATCTCGATCACTCTGCCACTACCCCCACTGATCCGCGTGTTTTGGATGCAATGCTGCCCTATTTCACGGCTACTTATGGCAATTCCGCATCGGCTCACACTTTCGGACGCAGCGCTGAAGATGCTGTCGAAACCGCGCGCGAAACCATCGCTCGCATACTGAATTGCGACTCGCGTGAGATCGTTTTTACCAGTGGTGCTTCTGAATCCAACAACCTTGCTTTACGCGGCGCAGCTTGGAAAGCACGCCAAGCGGGGCAGGGTAATCATCTGATTACCACGACCATCGAACATACGGCTGTTATCAAAACAATTGAACAGATGACAGATGTCATGGGTTTTGAACATAGCCTACTGCCCGTTGATGCTCAAGCTGTTATCAACCCGCAAGATATTGACGAGCTATCTCGCCCAACGACCACTGTTCTAAGTGCCATGCTCGTCAATAACGAGGTAGGTAGCATTCAGCCCATAGCAGCCTTGGTCGAACGTGCAAAATCACGGAATATTCTTACCCATACGGACGCGACACAAGCCGCCGGGCAATTATCTTTAGACATACGGCAATTGGGCGTGGATATGCTTAGTTTGTCTGCCCATAAATTTTATGGGCCAAAAGGCGTAGGTTTACTTTATGTCCGCAAAGGTATTGATCTAATTTCCGCTCAAACTGGCGGAAGCCATGAAGATGGTCGGCGTGCCGGCACACTCAATACACCGGGCATTGTTGGCATGGCGAAAGCCCTTGAACTAGCTTACGAAGAACGAGATCAACGTGTGCGGCATTTTATAGCACTGCGCGATCAGCTAATTGATGGCATTTTGACGCGTATTCCTGATGTTTCGCTAACAGGGCATCCCACCAATCGTCTGCCATCCCACGCCAGTTTTGTGTTTGATGGCTTGGATGGAAACTCACTCGTCACCCATTTGGATATGCGCGGTATAGCGGCCAGCAGTGCCTCGGCTTGCAAAACAGGTAATCCTGAACCATCATCTGTTTTGCTGGCGATGGGCTTCACGCCGAAAGAAGCACTCGGTAGCTTGCGTCTAACAGTTGGCTTACAAAGTTCAGCCGAAGATATTGCTTATACCGTTGATGTTTTGTCCGATGTCGTAACGAAATTACGGAAATTGAATCGAGAGATGGCGCTGTGACTGATAATTCAAATATAAGAGTCGTTGTAGCGATGAGCGGTGGGGTTGATAGCTCCGTCGCTGCCGCTTTGCTGGTCGAGCAGGGCTATGATGTCGTCGGCATGATGATGCGTCTTTGGTCAGAAGAAACCGTAGCCGGTGGCGCTCATAATCGCTGCTGCACACCCGACCAGATGTCAGATGCTCGTCGTATTGCGGCACAATTGGGCATTCCGTTTTATGTGTTGGATACCAAAGATGTATTTCGTAACACCATCGTCGAATTTTTTGTCGAACAGCATCGTCAGGGTGTCACACCCAACCCCTGTATGGAGTGCAATCGTCAAATTCGTTTTCGCTACCTGCTTCAGAACGCGCTTGCCTTGGATGCCCAATATTTGGCAACCGGACATTATGCGCAGGTATCGCAAGCTGCTGATGGTCGCTATCAGCTCAAAAAGTCGGCGGATGCCTTTAAAGATCAAAGCTATGTCCTCAGTGTGCTAGGGCAGGAGCAGTTGAGCCACGCTTTGTTCCCCGTTGGCGGATACACCAAGCCCGAAGTGCGCCAGATTGCAGCCCGCTTTGGCCTACCAACTGCCAGCAAGCAGGACAGTCAGGATTTGTGCTTTATTGGTGACAACAACTACCGCCGCTTTCTAACCGATCACGCGCCGGATGTTATGGTTCACGGTTCAATCGTTCGCAAAAATGGTGAAGTCGTTGGCGAACATGCCGGACTTGTGAATTACACCATCGGCCAGCGCAAAGGCTTGGGCTTATCCAGTCATGAACCGCTCTATGTCATCGGCATCAACCCGCAGCAAAATATTCTGGTCGTCGGCACCGCCGATGAACTGGGGGGCGCTTCACTCACTGCTAAACGCGTCAATTGGGTGAGTGATGTCATCCCAACCGAACCGTTCCGCGCCGAGGTCAAGATTCGCTACAAAGCCACACCTGTACCCGCGCTTATCGTACCGCTGCCAGATGCACGCATGGCGATCACATTTGATGGCGCGTTGCGTGATATTACACCCGGTCAGGCCGCAGTCGTCTATGATGGCGATACAGTCTTAGGCGGTGGTGTCATCGAACGCCCCTTATCAGGTGAATAGGTCATCAGCTATGTGTTAATTGTATAATTTGGGATAAATGAAACTTCTAGCTTACGTTATACCTTATATTTTATGCACAGCCTTATTGGTGTTGCTGGGCTTTGTGATATATTTTGTAGTCAGGTACATTGCTCGTGATGTAGTACACATTCAAGAAACAGTAGACAGAGGAACATATTCTAAATCGAAGCCTTTTTGGTCATTAGTATTTACATAGCTTCCTTTATCATGGCAATTCCCATAACGCGCCGTTTGATGAGGTTTTGGAGTAAATCACTGAGCTAAGTCAAAATAGTTGTTTGCTAAGTTATTAGTGAAAAAGTTTACTTTAGGTTTGTCGGCAAACCGTTTCCTAACCATCTATCAACCCAATCGCCGTACCGCTCTCCTGCAAAGTTAATGCCAACCTCGTCAAAGAGTTACAAAATGTTCTTCCAAAATGTAACCCATTCGCTATCCACATCCTTTATCATATCTATAGATATTCACCTTGCTCCCTTGCCCTGTTACTACGGGCTATCAGCGAATGAGCTTGCGAAGTAGCTGGTGTAGGCTGGGGTTAGGGGTATCGCCCCACGCAGCTTAACAATCTTTTAATCATGCACAACCTGCACAAACCTATCCTGTGCATTTGCCGCCTGTGCCGCTGTTTGTGCATCTTTTCAGTCCGCTTCAGCGGCCTTTTTCTCTAAGGCAGACGCTTGAGCCTCTGACGACGTTGGTAATTCCACCACCAAATTGATCAACAACAATTGCAACATTTCTAACAGTTGCAATTTTTACAACATATCGACATTGGCATTGATGCCGCCACTGCCGCCAATTCTCCCTCAAACAAGTGGCACCATTGGCAGTCATGGCAGCAACGACCGCCAACAGCCGCCACTGCCGACACAAAACTGCACAGTGAAAGTGAAGAATGTGAAGAAATTTGCGACAAATCGCTCGATTCTCAACTGGAACAACAACATCAACAGCATCATTTTGTGGTGGTTAAACGCCAGTCGACACAAACTGCACTTCCGAATCTGCTGAATTTGCAGAATCTTCTGCAGACTCGGCGACTCGCTCGCTCAATTCGCTGTCAAAACCACTTTTGTTTTTGTGGTTTTTGCAGAATTCGCAGTTTTCCGAATTGGAGCTAACCGCTAACTGCCAAAAGCCAATCGCTATTTCCTAATTCGCATACCCGACCAGTAAAATCCGTATTTGTGGGCCAAAAAGCATCATCAACGCCGTTCCTGCCACAATATATGGGCCGTAGGGTAACGCCGCAATCATGCTTGAATCCCGTCCCGCGATTCGCTGCCCCACCAAATACAGTAACGCACCAATCGCTCCCAGAATGACGGTGATTAGCATGGCGAATAACATATCGCCCAAGCCTAAAACGAGACCGCTCAACAGCGCCATCATCACATCACCGTAGCCAAACGCGACCTCGCTAATGTTCCGCCCTTGTACTTGGTTGGCGATATAAACATAGACAATACCACCTAAATACAGCACGAAAAACGTTCCGAAGCCCAATGCACCGCCGGTTAGCGACCGTTCCAAATTAGGCGGCGCACTCGTGGTTATCGCATCCACAATTGCCAGTATCGACGCGGGAATAATGATGATAAACAAGATCAGTTTGTGTTCGACATCAATGACGGTAATCAAGACGAAAATTGCCATGAAAATCAGCCAGTAAACCATCTGCAAAGTGTCAACCTTCGGCTCATTGACCTTTATAAAATACGTCAAAAGCATGGCTAACGGTGTGGCGATTTCTACCAGCGGATGCCGCCAACTAAGCTTTGATCCAGTTGCCGAAACCCTCTTGCTGAATAGAAAAGCCGTTATACCCAACCATGCCGAGACAGGTCGTTGGCTTCCATCAGGATAATGTGGCAGCTTGATCATGCGTTCGTAGGGCAAATCATCCGCGAGTATATTAACGAGACCGCCTGCGAGAACGCCCACAATGATGATAATGAGTGTTGGGACAAGCATATTGATGATTGACTGCTTTCTTTAGTGAAGTGGAATAATAGGTGCTGGAGGCAATAATGAAAGGGACAAAACGAGCATAAAAATAAACGCTATTATTGCAGATGCAATGATGGCTCTTTTCTGGACAATCGTGAGCTGCGCAGTTTCGACTACAGGTTTGTCTGCCGAAATAATCAGTTTTATGGGCGCAACCTGACTTCGCTTAATCGACCATGCTGCCAAACGAGCTTCCCCGTTGCGTAACCCGACAATCATATAAGCCGCATCGGGATAATTGGCAAGTTTCGTATCGGTCGGTGATGGTATAGGCTCAGTTCTCGGATGGGAATGATAAAAGCCGATGACCTCCCGTTGCTTATGTTCAGCCTCATACAATACCTTCAGCAGAGCTTTCTCATCCATATGATAATTGTACTTTGGCTCGCTGGCGACGTTAGGTATAGGCACGACTTGTTCCACTGCTTCACCACGGCCCAAAATGACTCCACAACATTCGTTAGGCTGTGCCGCTCGTGCATAAGCAGCTAATTCTTGAGCCTGTTCCGGCTTAAGCCATAAATGCATCGTGGCCTCCATCAATCAGAAGATGCAACATGGTCTTCGGGAATAGTAAAAGTTTGGGTCTTGTGATCTTGCGGTGGTGTACGGGACTGATAAAACAAATCGACACTCAATGTATATTCGCCTGCTGGCTCTTTAACATTACGAATATGTAAAGTGAATTCCATATCATTGTGCATGGTTTCAATAATGTTCAGTTCGCTAACAATAACATTGTCTTTGTTTCGCGCCACCAGTAGCAAATTTGGACGCTCCAAAAAAGCAGTAACCTTGACCCGGATATGAACACGAAAGCGGTCTGGATAGGGCGTAATTTCAATGACTTCGATGAAGATTTCATCGGGCGGATGAGGAACTTGATTGCTTGGGAACAGTGGAATTTCCATATTGATGTTGACGTTTAGTAGCCTATTTAGATGGTCGATTGTAACTTTTGCAACACTTGTAAGGCAATATCGAACTGATTGGACGGGACGAGGATATGGTCGCGTGAGAATGCCGCGAGAGGTAATATAGGCACTTCAGCTTCAGCCAGAGCCTTGCTAACCTCTGCCATAAAACCGTAAATATTGAAGTCCAGTTCCAGATCAAATGTAATTAAGCGGTATGCGCTTAGGCTTGCGGTGTGATCTTTCAGGCGGCTTCCAAAGTCTTCAATGGCTTCCACAGGAACGATCAAACTAACTTCATCTTTGTCTACAATCAGCGCACAAAAAGCCTCACCAATTTCTGCGATGATCCCTGCCGCGACTGTGATTGCACGGGCTGGCAACTTAATAATCGAATAGTCTACACTGTCACTATACAATTTTGCCTGTTGTAAAGCCTGTCGCACAGCCTCATTCATAGAATCTCACTTTTCATTCATCAAATAAGTAGCTGGATTCAGCATAGTAACGCACTTGACGCTCGGCTAATTTTTCCTGAACCCATCTCTGAAGTTGCTCATTTTTTTCAGCTAAACTTATGCTTTCATCCCGTAACTTGTCCAGCGGATAATTGACCTTAAGTGCGCGTCCTTGGATAATATGTCGGCTAATCCCCGGTGGCAAATAAGCATTGTATCGAGCCGCCGCTATAATATCAGCCGGTCGGTAATGTGGAAACTCGACGATTGCGATGGCTGTTGGATGGAGTTGCCATATCTCGGATGGCTCGGCTAAAGCAGTCCGTTGTAAGGTCGCGTTTTGTTGATAAATACTTACGACTTGGCGTAGGGCTGAGTTGCGTTCATGCGTATTCTCAACCGGAGACATCAAGGCGATAATGCTATTGTCTCGGAAGATAATATGGGCAATTGCCGAGTTGTGCTGTCCTGTCAGAATTTGAATATCGCCAAGTTGCTTGATATGCTCCATCAACGCTTCAGGCTGCCAATCACAAACCAGATGTCGCCAAGTTTTGAGTTCGACATAACCACTTTCGTAAGGCGCAACTTGCACCAAAATGTGCGGATAGCCCAAGTGGGATAAAGCATGGAACCGGTTTGCGCCATCCAGTACAAGCAGTTGGCTTGCACCCATTGGGGCAACTATCGGCGGGTTGATAACCACTGTTTCACTCGCCAACCGTTCAATCAGCGGCTGTGATCTTTGGAAGTCATGATCCTCATGCGGATGCAGTGTTTCGGTGAGGACGATTCTCAAATCAGGCTGTGGCGCGTCGTTTTGATTGGGTAGCATATCAACAGTATTCCATTTGTGGCGAATGAAGTCGCTTCTCGTAGGTTAACACGAAGATAGTCTGTAGACAATTTACACTCCGACTATAGAAGTACATTAGGGACAGTAACATGGGTGCAAATCAACAGGGCGCGGACGCGACCCAAAACCGCTGGCTGACAATTCCCCGTACCTTATGTTTTGTGTTGAATGGCTCGGACGTACTGCTGATGAAACGCGCACCCCATAAACGTGTCTTCCCTAATCAGTACAACGGGGTAGGGGGTCACATCGAACGCGATGAAGATCCACTGACTAGCGCCAAACGTGAAATTTTAGAGGAAACAGGTCTAACAGTCAGCAATCTTCAACTGCGAGCGGTTTACAACATTGATGCCAAAGCCACAACCGGGATTATCTTGTTTGTATTTACTGCTGAAAGTGATAGTCGCGAAGTGACACCTAACGATGAAGGGACTCTCCATTGGATTCCTTTACAAGTAGTGTCTGATCTTGACCTTGTTGAGGATTTACCCATTATTCTGTCGCGAGTACTGGCAATGGGCAATAAAGATGCCCCTTTATTCGTGCATGTCAGCTACGATCAGCAGGATTATATCCAGATGCGCTTTGCCGACGAATAATCTCAAAAGGTTTTCGTCTCCTAAGCACGATGCGCTATACTCATAATGATGAACTTGTTTTGTACAAACATCGACTAGAATCATTGTAGGTCTATTCATGTCTGAAAATGGACAACCTCTTTCCGACACTTCACAAGGTGCTGCGCCCATTAAGCCCAGAAGTCGTCTACGGCGCATAGGTTGTGGGTTTGGCCTCGTAATATGGCTCGTTTTGCTGCTTTTCCCATGTGTGGCGATTGCACTGGTTTCGCAGGGAGAAATCACAGTCCAGCTTGGAAGTGTACCGGGACAAAATCTGCGTATCTGGTTGATCCAGGATGCAACCCAGCGTGGCGTTGGGATTGCTCGCCCTAGTGTCCATACCGATAATAGTACAAATGTATGTTTGCAAACGGATACCAGTTTCCTGATGTGGATGGGTAAGGGTGCTTCAACGAGTTACTGTGAATGTTATGCCCATGAGGGTGATAATTGGAAATCAGTGAGTTCGACACAGGGAACTTGCAATCCGTAGTATGATGGGTAGTGCCTTTCTTTATTTAGCGATTATAGGTTCGGTTGCGACATGAATTTATTGCAGAACGCAAATTTAGGATCGCCTGTTTTGTTGGCAGTCGGTTGCGCTGTTTTATGCGTCGTCGGATTGCTGCTATTTTTTGGATTGCAGATACTCGGTACAACTTTACACACGGTTTTAGGTATCTTTCAGCTTGCAGGTGGTGTCGTAAATGGCGGCCCTATCGCATGGTGCGGTTGTTTAGCGGTAATTTTTGTCTGTGCCGGCGTAGTCGGTGGTGCTTTGTTATTTGCAGGTTGTAAAGCCAATCCTTCATCTATGAATTTTTGTCTGTTCTTCCGTTGAGTAAAACGTCTAATGAATTCCGTTCAACAATTAAACGATTCCATTAAGCGCGAGGCCAGCGCCTTTCTAGAAATTGCTAAAGAAACCAATCGTGTGGTCGTCGGGCAGGATCGCATGATTAACCGCTTACTCATTGGTTTGCTTTGCGGCGGTCACATTCTTATTGAAGGGGTTCCCGGATTAGCTAAGACGCTCGCTGTTCGCACACTTGCCAGTACGGTACAAGCCAAATTTCAACGTGTGCAGTTCACGCCGGACTTACTTCCGTCTGATCTGATTGGTACTCAGATTTATAACCCTCGCACAGGTGAGTTCTCGCCTCGATTAGGGCCAATCTTTGCCAACATCGTCTTAGCGGATGAAATCAATCGTGCACCCGCGAAAGTGCAATCGGCTTTGCTCGAAGCGATGGAAGAGCGTCAAGTCACTGTAGGCGACCAAACCCATACTTTACCATCACCTTTTATGGTACTGGCAACGCAAAACCCGATTGAGCAGGAAGGCACTTATCTTTTACCTGAAGCTCAGCTTGATCGTTTTATGTTAAAGGTAATTGTGGGTTATCCGACTCGTGCCGAAGAACGCATAATTATCGAGCGCATGACCACCGACGAAGAACCGGTAGGGCATCCAGTCGTTGATTTAGCCAGCATTCAACAAGCACGATCTGTTGTAAATGGCATTTACGTTGATGAAAAAATCCGAGAATACATTCTCAATATCATCTTCATGACACGCGATCCTCTTTCAAATGGCGCAAAGGATTTAAGCCCGCTGATTGAGTACGGTGCCTCGCCCCGTGCAACCATCGCTCTCCATAAAGCAGCTAAGGCCTTTGCTTTCCTAAGGGGAAGGGGATACGTTACACCTGATGATGTCAAACAAGTTACCCCCGATGTTTTACGCCATCGTATTCTCGTGACCTTTGAAGCCCAAGCGGAAGACATCACCAGCGAGCAAGTAATCGAACGTATTCTGAGTCTCGTTCCGGTGCCGTAATGATTTCAGCCGACGTGCTCCGCAAAATTCGGCGTATCGAACTGCGAACCCGCAAACTCGTGAATGAGTCTTTTGCTGGCGCATATCGCTCAGCTTTTAAGGGGCGCGGCATCGAGTTCGACTCCATTCGCCCCTACGAACCCGGCGATGATATACGTCTGATTGATTGGAATGTGACGGCACGTACTGGAGAGGCTTTCCTCCGTCAGTATGTCGAAGAACGCGAACTCACCGTAATGCTGCTTTTAGATACCAGCGCCTCTTGCTTATTTGGCAGCACCTCCAAAAGCAAACGCGATATTGCAGCCGAAGTTGCTGCCGTGTTGGCTTACTCCGCCATCAATAACAATGATAAAGTAGGTTTAATTCTCTTTAGTGATCGTACTGAACTTTATGTGCCGCCTCTTAAAGGCAGAAATCACATCTTACGCCTTATTCGTGATTTGTTGACAGCCCAACCGACGCATAAAGAAACGGATATTGCCTGTGCTTTACGCATGGCAAGCCGTTCACTAAAGCGCCGATCAATCATCTTTTTACTGTCTGATATGCTTGTGCCGGTGGAAACCTATGCCACTGAATTATCGTTATTGGCTTATCATCACGATGTAATGGTGCTTAGATTTAGCGATCCGCTGGAGCGAAAATTGCCTGACATAGGCTTAGCTCTGGTTGAAGATGCTGAAACTGGACAACATGTGTGGATTGATACCCACGCAGCCAACTGGCAGCGAAACTTTTCCGCCCAGTCGCAGCAATTCCAAAACAGGCTGAACACTACCTTGTCACAGGCGAATGTCGATATAGTCCATATAGACGTAAACGATGATTATGTCGCACACTTGGTCAGTCTGTTTCAGGGTAGATTAAGTTCTCGACATTAGTGCTGCTCATGAATAAGCGTTTCTATCTAATTCTCTTAGTATTGATTGTCATACTTAATCGGCGGCTATTGGTTGCTCAAGAACCTGATCGCGCCTATTTCTCGGCGGATAGTACGACCTCATTAATAGGTGAGCCGTTCGAATTAGTGCTGCATCTTCATGTGCCTCAGAATGTACAAATTGCTTTACCCGATTTCACAAAGAGTTTGTCACCTCTTATGGTTGAGAATGTCGGTTCTCTGAAACTGATACAGCAGCTAAATGATACGAGCGTCGAATATGAGGTGCCTTTGCAGGTGGTTTTGTGGCGTGTAGGTACATACAGCACGCCAGCTCTGACCGTATCCTATCAATTAACGGGAGCAACTGCGATCAATTTATCTGTTGAAACCCTTCAGTTTCAAGTAGCAAGTTCGCTGGATGAGCATGATTTAAGTTTGCATCCCTTTAAGCCACTCATTAATTTGCCCTACTTTCCAATTTGGGAAGTCATTCCGTTTATCGTAATGGTCGTTGGTATAGCAATCTTTTTGGTTCGAAAACGCCTTACACCAGCACATAAGCGCACGACCGCGTTAGACACATCGATGCTCACAGGGCATCCAGATGCCGTTTACGCCTTGAATGTGCTGCGGCAAATTGGAGAATCGAACCCGAATCCACTGCTAATCTATGCTCAAGTCTCCGATTGTTTGCGAAATTATCTCGCTAAACGCTATTCACTGCCGACGCTTGATTTGACCACTAATGAACTCGTAGACGTGCTGAATGAGAAAGCTTTCTTGACAGATGAACATCAGCAACGACTCGGCGACATGTTAAAGCGTGCTGATTTGGTGAAATTTGCGCGTGTTGTTCCGAAGCAGGCTGCGGCCCAACAAATTACATCGGTAGCTAGCCAATGGATTCAGTCGGTTGAGCAAGCTAAAGTAGAGCAGCCTTCATGACATGGCGTTTTGCACAGCCACTTGTAGCTCTTATCCCTATTCTAGTTGTCGTTTGGTGGTGGATCAGCCAACGAAAACAACGATCATCGCCGAACTCGATTCGTTATTCCGATACCCGTTTATTTGCAGGTTTGCCGGTAAGTTGGAAGGTGAAGTTTCATGGACTGCCTGATATCCTGCGGTGGATCGCATGGGGTTGTTTAGTCGCTGCACTTGCTCGTCCACAAACAGGACAAAGCCAGCAAATCATACATGGCCAGGGCATCGAAATTGTTCTAGCACTCGATATTTCAGGCAGTATGGAGACGGCTGATTTTGTGCCAAAAAATCGTTTGGAAGCCGCTAAGTCGGTTATCAGCGACTTTATCCAACGGCGCGAATTTGATCAAATTGGACTGGTCATTTTTGCACATGACTCCTTTCAGCTTGTTCCGCCTACGTTAGATTATTCTGCTTTGAGAACGGCGCTCTCGAACATTCAATTGGCTACCGCGCAGGGGATTCCTGATGGTACTGCTATTGGACTCGGCATTGCGTCGGCAGGCAACATGCTCCGTTCGGGGGCTGCTGCCAGCAAGATTATTATTCTGCTGACTGATGGCGCAAATAACGCTGGCGATATTGGCCCCGTGACGGCTGCACAGGCAGTTTCAGCCTTGGGAATGCGTGTCTATACCATTGGCATGGTTCAGCAAGCGGCATCTTCTTCAGCGAATACCCAACAGGATAACATTGATGAAAGCACCCTTAAATCAGTCGCGGCAATAACCAATGGACGTTATTATGCCGCCTCCAGTGAAACGGATTTAGAGAGCATCTACAATCAAATTAATAGCCTAGAACGTTCAGATATTGAGAAGCAGGTATTTGTTCTCTGGCAAGAGCAGTTTCAATGGTTCGCAGCGATTGGTTTGTTGTTACTAATTGTTGAACAATTGCTGCGCCAAACGGCCTTTCAGGTGATCCCGTGATTTCTTTCCAAAACCCCGGTGTTTTATTGCTGCTATTGCTGATACCTATAGGCGGGCTGTTCTTGCGCTGGCGACAAAAATATTATCTGCAACGGCTTCAACTCATGGGCAAAGGCTCGATTGCTAATAGTCCTTGGAGTTGGACTCGACAAAGCATATGGTTGTTGATTTGTACGTTGCTTATCGTTGCGTTGGCAAGGCCCGTTTGGGGAACTGCGCTAGAGGCGGTTGATACGCAGGGTGTATCGGTCATGTTTGTACTAGATGTTAGTAAAAGTATGGATGCTGAAGACGCGTCACCAAGTAGGCTTGAGCGCGCGAAATTGAGCTTAACAGAATTATTCAAACAACTTTCAGGTAACGAATTGGGTTTGATTTTGTTCGCTGGTTATCCCATTGTACAGTTCCCGCTGACAACGGATACCCTATCTGCTACCGCGTTGGTAAAGCAAGTTACGACCGATAGTATTTCTGCACAAGGAACCAATATCGCTGATGCCATATTGGTCGCAGTCAAATCTTTAACATCAGCCAGCAAAGGCAAACACTTAATCGTATTGCTAACGGATGGGGAAGGGCATGAAGGCGATGTTAATTCGACCGTCGCTGAGGCGGTTCGAGATGGCATCACAATTTACACGATTGGATATGGTGATAGCGCAGGTGTGCCGATACCGGTACACAATCCTGATGGCAGTGTTTCTGATAAACGTGATCAAGCAGGGAATCCTGTAAAGTCTGCTCTTGATGAAAAAACGCTCACGGAAATAGCAATTGCTACAGGCGGACTATATGAACATGTTCTGCCGAACGGCGATGAAGTTCATAAACTGATGAAAGCCATTAACCAATACACGCCAAATACCTTAAATAGAGGTGTTCAAGTCACCGGAATCGAGCGCTTTAATATTTTTATTGCACTAGCAGTTATTTTATTGACACTCAACATCATCTTACCGAGATTACAAAAGTTGACTAAGATATGCTTATTTCTTTTTATTTTAGCTTGTAGTTGTGGCTGTAGCGTCAATCCAGCCGAGCGCAACGACGCAGGGAACACCTTATATAGTCAGGCGCAATACGATAGTGCAATAGACGCTTATCAGGCCGCACAGGTTGCATCACCGGATCGTCCAGAAGCCTACTATAACGCTGCTAGCGCTTATAGCCAGAACGGTGAATTTGATAAAGCAATTGACGCGCTTCATCAGGCATTGAAGACCACCGATGCGGGCCTCCGAACCCAAGCCTACTATAATCTCGGCAATGTATATTTCCAGATGGATCGGTTTGATGATGCGGTTGATGCC
>JACDGI010000132.1 GCA_013821665.1 Anaerolineae bacterium | reverse complement strand
AGTTTTGGATAGCTTTTCACCCTCACCCTAAATCCCTCTCCCTCAGGGCGAGGGACTTTAAGAGCCGCTGTGAACCGTTTTCTGAGGCTCTCGTTGATCGAGAAAATGTTAAAAGATGAATGTGAACAATCTTTATCACACCAAAATGACCTATCCAAAACTCAGGTTATCTAACTGGGGTTAAGCCGAAAAGATGCTGTAAGCCATTTATCTGGTGGCTGAGAAAAAATCAAAATAAAGACAGTTAACCACAGAGAAACAGAGAAGAATTTAACGCAAAGGCGCAAGGTCGCTAAGACGCAAAGAGATTAAAAATCAGCCGCTATCGGGTGGATAACGGCTGAGAAAATGAAAGTAAGTTAGGCAGAGACGGACGGCATGTATGCCGTCCCTACAAAGGAATTTGTTTCGTAGGGACGCGATATATCGCGTCCGAAATTCCACAAATTTCAAACGGTATGCTTAATTCCCGTTGATCTTTGTGGCTTCGATGACATACATACGGCGGTCACCGGGGCGACCGCGATCCTGATAAACCGGATTGCCGGTATATTTTTGTGAGAGCTGGTTGATGTGATCACGCCCACCATCGGCATCTTCATGAACTTCGCCCACATGACCCTGAATTTCGATCCAATGACCACCGTTGTCGGGATCAAGGATAAATAGAGTCAGTTTGTTGTTGGCCTGAAGATTACGGGCTTTCTTGGTAGCGGCTGGAAAATTGACGCGGGCCTGTCCGTCAGCGAGGTCACACCAAACAGGGACGGTATGCGGTTGTCCATCGGGATTGACGGTGGTGATGGCACACAGCAGTTTGCGTTCAAATAAATCGTTAAAGTTTTCGGTTATGGGCAGCGACATTTTTAGAACCTTGTTTAGCTATAGCAATAAGAGAAGTCTGATCGTATCACGCGGTCGGTAACTAGCAAGGGATTATCACCTGCCGCTTAGCTAGACTTTAGGTTAGGATGAGCCTTTAAACCAAGGAAGAAGCATCATGCTGCATGCTACGTTGAATGGCAGACGTACGTTATCTGAGCATCCGAATATTCCTATTTCGCCGGAACAAATCGCTGCTGAGGTTCAACGTGTACTAGAGGTCGGCGCAAATGTTGTTCATTTGCATGTGCGTCGGGCGGATGATCGCTCACCCGCCCTTCTTTAAGTATTGCTAGACGTTATGAGCTGGCTTGTGGCTGCCAAGCGATGGCAACGATTTGGCCTTTGACTTCAGCGGGGATCTTGAGTGCGGTTGGTTTTTTGCCGTCTACACCCACGATAAACAACTTGCCAGCGGATGAGGCATAAGCGAATTGGGTTCCATCCGGTGACCAGTCGGCGGCGTTGGCATCTGCGGCCACAACCGTCGTCTTCTTGCTGGCAATATCAACGATTGTCAACCCTTTACCAGCCTTGCCACCCTCACCGATATAGGCGATTTGTGTGCCGTCGGGTGACCACATGGCATAGCGCTCGATTTTACCGGCGGGCACAATCACCTGATCGTTGCTGCCAGTCGAGTCGATAATATGGAGTTCCTCGTCGTTGTCCTTGTTGCCGGTGGGTGTACCAACGTAGGCCAACCACTTGCCATCGGCTGACCAACGGATGTAATCGAGGTAGTCCATACCTGAGATCGTCATCACGGGCTTCATATCCGACATATCAGCACCGACGTTCACGACGCTCCAGCTTCCACCACCTCCCGAAGCAGCGGTGACGGTTTTACCATCGGGTGCCCAATCAAATAATGTCGCCGGAAACGGAAGGGTTTGCACATTGCCACCGTCGGCATCAGTCATCAGCAGACCGGGGGAATCAACAGAGAAATAGAGCAAACGAGTACCGTCCGGCGACCACGATACCTGATTAAAGTAAGAAGCTGATTGAGCGAACTTCTTCAAGGACTTACCGGTTTTTCCGTCGGTGCTGAGCGAGTAGAGTTCGTTACCCATGCCACTCGATCCGCCACCTGTACCGTCGATGATCGCCAGTGTTGTACCATTACTCATGGCAATCTGTGACATGCCAGCAGTAGCTTCCGCCGTAGCATCTTGAGCCAGTATTGGGACGGCAAGCAGACTCATCAAAATCAGAGACAAGAAAACCAGAACTAACCTTTTCATGAACGTTATCCTTCAACTATTTCGAGACATTTGTGATGGACGAGACAATGACTTCAAACACGTCATCTGAATTTATAGCACCATTCTATTACTGGCAAAATAACGCTAAAGGAAATACTCACCGATGATCTTACAAGCGGCATTGAACGGCGGACGGACAGCCGACGAACACCCGACTATTCCAATCACGCCGGAACAAATCGCCGCTGAGGTTCAGCGTGTATTGGAAGTTGGCGCAAATGCTGTTCATTTTCATGTACGTCAGGCGGATGGTCGTCAGAGTTTGAAGCCGGAGGACGTTAGCCGAACATTAAGCGCTGTACGAGCGACCTGCCCTAACATGGCTTTGGGCATCAGTACCAGCCAAGCGATTGTGCCGGATATTGCGCTGCGTTATCAACTGGTTTCTGAATGGACAGTCTTGCCGGATTATGTTTCAGTCAATATTCATGAAGCAGGTGCCCTTGTTTTGATGAAGTTACTGTTTTCTAAGGGCATTGGTGTGGAAGCAGGCGTTTGGACTCCTGCCGCAGTCGAGAAATTGCGGATTAGTGGACTTGGTAATGATTGTCTGCGTATTTTGATCGAAGCCACCGAGGAAACACTGCCTGAAGCCCGTGCCAACGTCAAAGCCATTCAAACGGTTTTGGAGACTGCACATTTAAAACCACGTTGTTTACTGCATGGTGAAGGCGGATCAGCATGGGCAATTTTCGAGGAGGCTGTGGCACAGGGTTATGATACGCGGGTGGGATTTGAGGATATGCTGACGCTGCCAAATGGGGCAACAGTTGAGAGCAATGCGGAATTGATTCAATATGCGTTTGACCGTATTCAAGCGGCTGAGAAAAAATCGAGGTGATGCACGCAAAGGCCGATTTGACTTGCGGTAGGGAAAGGTCTGCATCCCTGCCCTACCGAACACACTCCCCATAAACAATCAATCAATCATCCAAGCGGCCAAAGTTCAATGGGCATCCAAAGAAAAGGGCGAAACCATTTTTAAAGCCGTAAAGGAGTGAGGTCAAGGGCTTCAAAACCGAACATTTGCGGTGCAAGCGGATGGTTAAAAAGTGAGCGCCAACTTCCAGATAGGCATCCTTGTGGGATACGTCCGGTGCTAAAGGCACTTCACAGTAATACTCCGGTCGGGAAGGATAAGCGGGATCATCCGAGAGCAGAATAATCAGGTTGCCATGACTAATATCCACATGAACATCCTGCGGTTGAAATCCCCGCAGTGAGGCCACAATATCGCTCGAATCGGTGTTTTGATGGTAGAGATAAACCAATTCTTTCGGCGCATAATTTTTGTCGGCCCACCGTTCAATAGGGCTGATGTAGGCGGACATGGATGCCTCGATTCGGCGGACTGTCACACCACGTTTGGCTGCGCTCATAGCATCACCAAGGGTTGTATTCATATAATACAAATCATTCGTCATCATCGTTTCCTCATTTCATGTTGAATGGTTATCCAACCCCTATTGAATAACCAAGCTCATATGCTTTGCTGACTACCCCAATCCCTTTTAATGTTTTGTAGACATACTTCATCTACAAAATGCACACGATTTATAAACGAATAACCCTATCGATTTGTTCCATATTCATTCGAATAACATTCTAAATTTAGAAAAATATAAACAGACATAGCACCATTGTTGAACCCTTTGTGTCGGTTCGTTAGGGACAAATTAGGCTAAATGGAAATGAAAATTACCGGATTTGATTGCTCCAAATTCATAACCTCTCATGAATACTGGAACTAATGGGGTTAGACTAAGAGTATCTAACGTTAAGGAATAACAACGCACATGTCCGATTTGAACCACCTTATTTATGCCAGTTCATCCACTCGCTTGATGCAGGAACAAGATTTAGTGGCTATTTTGACAAAATCACACGAGAACAATGCACGGCTGGATGTCACCGGTATGCTGCTGTATCGCGGTGGCAACTTTCTACAGGTATTGGAGGGTCAAGAAGCTGTTATTGATGACCTTTTTAAGGTGATTATGCAAGATCCCCGTCATCATCAGGTGACGCTGCTGCTCAAACGTGCGGTTCCTAGCCGTCAATTCGAACACTGGGAAATGGGCTTCACCAATATCGACACGATTGATACCAGTACCCTACCCGGCTATACCCCGTATCTGAGCGAGCCGTTTAACTCGCATCGGTTCAAAGATGCCAACTTTGCCTATACCTTCCTCAATATGTTCAAAGAATCGATGCGCTAAGAAATACCCAACAACTTCTGAACAGGTTCTAAACAGGCGTGGATTAATCTATAGGTCAGTGAGCGCCTGCTCACAGGTAAGCAAGAACCCTCGATTAATCCTCCCTTCCCCCCATTTCTAGCGGGGACAGACTCAAGAGCCTGTCCCCGTTTGATGTTAGCCCCTATTCATCATTTTAGATGACTGTTTGTGATAAAAACCCCATCACACGCATTAACTGAATATATCGAAAGCTCATCCTCAATCTGATCTCGAACCACTGCTTTTGGTATTGCAAAAAATTACGTATTGCATGAAAGGAATAGATAATGCCCGGTCCAATCGTTCATTTGATCGTTGAACAGCGCTTACAACAACGGCTTCGGCGCACTGCGAACCAGTTAGGCCAGCCCGAAGATTTAGCCGACTTGCTTGCGGCTGACCCATGCAGTCCTTATTCTGGTTTTGGAAGCATGGGGCCTGATTTTCTCTTTTTTTCCACGCGGGAATATGGTCAAGCCATCGGTGACCTCACCAACTTCGTATTCAAAGCCTATGACGCGCTCGAACCATTCATTGATTTTTACGAAGCGACTGTCCAACCCATTGTGGATGCGGTCGATTCGGTAACGACATTCATAGACCAGACATTCTTTGAAGGTGTTTTTACCGATTTACAAGCACTTGCCAACGCCATCTCTACCACTGCTATCACAGCAGTTGGCAGCGTTGTCACCCAAAATGTCGATTTGTTCTATCCCTTCTATCCTAAAGTTCAGAGGGGTGTGCCAGAAAATGAATGGTATTGGTTTGACTTCTTGCATTACCGGCGTACAGGCGAATTTTGTTCACGGATGTGGGATATTGCCAACCGCGAAAATGATGATGACTTACGACGCTACGTCCTCGGCTATGCCAGCCACATTGGAACAGATGTAGTGGGACACCCGTTCGTCAATTCGATTGTGGGCGGCCCGTACCGTATGCACTGGAAACGGCATAAGCTGGTCGAGAACTTCATTGATGCCCATGCCCGCAGCCGTTTTCCAGACAGCAAAGATATGAAAAGTTGTTTGAACCTCGGTGGTAAGGATACCTATGTGGCGGATGCCATCAATGGCAGTTACTACTATCGCCGCTGCGCTTTCCCAGATGACAAATTACCCGAAAAATTGGGCAAGATGTTCAATGAAGCGACGCAAGATGTTTTTGGCAATATGGTGGATGCGGCGGGTAACGACAATCACCCACCCTTCTTCAGTTTCAACGATCTGGATGATACTTACCGTCTGTGGCTGATGTGGTTTGAACGCGCCACCTCGTTTGGTACGATGCATCCGCCCACCCCCGTTCCCCCACCCGGTAGTGGTGTGGCCACGCTGGTCAATGATTATCTCAGCGGGCTGCCTGCGTTCCCCGGTTCATCTGCTCCTCCCAGTGGCGGCTTCAACCTTCTCGCCATTTTTGCAGCCATTCTTAATTTTGTTAAATGGCTGCTGGAGGCTGTTGTTTACACGCTCGGCTGGTTGGTAAGCCATATGGTGGATATTGTCACACTACCGATTACCGAAGCGCTGAAACTGCTTAAATGGCTCATCTACCAAGTTCACAAGGGCATCTACCAGATTTATGACAATTTGCGCTGGACGCTGGTCTTGGGTGGATACTTCTTCCCCGAACCGCAAGACCTGCTGAAGGTTCAGTACAGTCTGCCATTGCTCAACACAGCTTTCGTTAATATGACTCCCGGTAGTGGGCCAATCGATTACTGCGTCTATCCACACAAGCAGGTAGACCACGCTATGATTGACCTCGATACCAGAAAGTCTACTGAGCATCATCTGCCCTATCCCAACACGCCGATGGAGTTGCCGTTCGCGGAACCCATCAGCCATCAACTTTTCAATGTGAATCCTGAAGTCTTCATCGACGGTGCCTTTGTCTTTGACCCTGTTATCGAAGAACTTTACGACTGCATTGCGCCTTATGACAAGCAGGTCAGCGATTTCGCCAATACACCTGATGACTGTAACGAAGAGCGCACAGGCGACCCTCAATTCACACACGAAGTCGATCAAAAAACGTGGTTCACGCCTCAGTTGGGCAGCGCGATCAACTTCAGTGCGCGTTTAATTATGCAGCGTCTACCTAAGTTGCCCAACTTCAACTTGGATGGGGATCGCGGTTTCGGCTGGCATACGTGGCGCGCTGTGAACCCGTCCCGCATCGAGATCGATAACCCGATGCCCGTCATAAATGATTACAACCTGCCGTAATAGCAGAACAAGAAAGGATCAATAATCATGCCGAATGACAATCATGATGGTGATGAGACGTTTCCGGGGCGTACCTACTTATATATCCGTGACAATGTGCTGGATAGCGGTGGAGAACCTTCTCCCAACGCCTTGCCGCAGTGGCTCAGCCCGGATATTGTGGTTACACCGCCGGGTGGCGCTCCCGGTGATGACCCACGCGAGGGTCTACCCAACGATGTAGCGATTACAGTACGGAATAGAGGCGGTATCGCTGCGATGCAAGTCGAGGTCGATGTATTTGTGGCCGACCCAACGACGGGTTGGACATCAACAACAGCTTTTCCAGTGGGCAGCCAACCCCTTGATGTACCGGCTTATGGTTCTGCTGTCGCACACTTCACATGGACACCTATTCCCGGCCCAATCCACCGCTGCATGTTGGCGCGTGCCAGTTTGATTATCCCGCCCGATACCTATTCCAATTCTAGCATTTTCGATGTGGTCAACGACCGGCATATCGCCCAGCATAATTTGAACCTTGTCCTCATGCCAGCGGACAAGAAATCCTTATCCTTCGCTTTTATGGTCGTCAATCCATTGGGCGAAAAAGGTGAATTCATTTTGCAGGCCGACGAAATCGAGCCAACTGCTAAAAATATCGACCTGCTGCGGGCGGGTGTGGGCTGTAAATTCGGGCAGTTCGGTGAAACACCCCTACCCGCATTCGGCCTCACCTTGAGCGACCCAATTGACCCTCAAGGCAAAGAAAAACCTGAGACCTATGGTTTGGTACGTGAGCCTCGTGGTGACAACATGACCATCGCCAACGCCCGCCGGGCCACGATGGAAATTGCCATGCAGGCCGATGAGGTGCGGCGCGGTGTCCTGACGATGGAACGCAATCCCGATACACGCCCCGGAGATTTGCACATCATGGAGATTTCACAAATTGATATGCGTACCAAACGCGCTGTGGGCGGCCTGTGGATTGTGCTTCAGCACTAATCGGTTCTCAATCGAGCAGGAACATGAGATTGTTCCTGCTCGATTTATAGGGTTCAATCGGCTTTATATGACTTGGAAAGAAGTAAATTATGTGTGACCCAACTCCAATTCGAAATTGGTTGATAGCAGCCTTCGTCACTTTGATAGTAGCAGTTGCAGCCATTGGTGCTGCGATTGGCTTCAATTTATCATTGTACTATACATATGTAGCACCCGGTTGGATGCTGGTTGCAGCCATACTGGTGGGCGTTAGCATTTTGCTCATCGGACAAGCCGCATCGGCGCTGGATGTTTTCTGCAAGTGTGCGGGGGAGTCATGCGCTGGGGTGTGTAACAACATGCGGAACACCCTCAATGCCTCACGGGTTGTGCTTGGCATCTTGGCAGCCACCTGTGTAGCCGGTGCCATCCCTGCCCTAATCCCCATCGTCGGACAATTTGCTTTGTGGCCGATTGCCGGATCGCTTCTGGTTCAAATTGCGCTGATTATCACGGCTATCGTCTTCTATAATCAGCTCACCACCTGTGCGGTAAGGCCGCCTGCTCCACGCTAAATAGATTCAATAGACATCGGTTTGGAAGCATCAAAAAGCAACTGATAGTATCGTTAGGCTCTATCTTTCGCAGAGGCACGAAAACATGTGCCTCTACAATAGATTTTACAAACTGGTTACAAGTGCATACAGATCGGCAACATTTTTCCCTCATGATGTGAGCATGTTCAGAGACACAACTTACACAACTAGAGGGAAATAACATGAACGCTCGTAAACTTGGTTTGATGGCATTGTTCGTTCTGATTTTGGGGGCGATGGTCTTGCCAACACTGGCGGCTGACAAAACCAAAACGGTCACCGTCACCTTAAGCGAAAGTGACATCAACAGCAGCTACCGTGTGACTAATCCGGCACGCCGTTCGATTACTAACGTCAATGTTGATCTGCAACCCGGTCAGGTGGTGATTAGCGCGACTTTTACCTCACCCAAGACCAATCCGATTGCGGTGAGCGTGACGCTGGTGCCGAGTGTGAGCAACGGGCGCGTCTATTGGACGGTGTTGAGCGCGACGGCTAACGGCAAGGCTGCTTCGGCTGATCTGCTGACCCAGATTAATGCGTCGATCAGCACGTCATGGCGCAATTACTGGAAGGGTAAACATCCCGGTTATGTGACCGCTCTGAGCGTGAGTGACGACAGCATCACATGGACGAAGGTTTACGGCAGCGTGTAGGTAGAAGTTCTGAGTGCTGAGTAAAGACGGTGGCGTGAGTCATCGTCTTTTTTTGATTCTTTGTTTTGGGCTCATACAAATACAAGCGGGATTTGAGGAGGATGATAGTTTTGGAAGAACGCAAGAAACCTCACCCCTACCCCTCTCCAATGCTTTGGAGAGGGGAATCAATTCTTTTTGAGGATGAATATTTGTCGTGATAGAGGGGGAAGAAATCAAATGGCAGTTTGTGTTACAAATTGTGCAGAATTTGCAGATTTCCCGCCGAAATGGCAGGCGGATGCGAGGGAGCAATCCGCCGAATTGGCATTTTTGCACGGCGGTTGGCTCGGCTGATGCCGCCAGTGCAGCGGTTGGCTCGGTTCAATCCGCCGCCGCACAATTGGCATTATCGTTTCGGCGGATGTGAGGGAGGATGCCGCGCAACAGGCTTAGGGCAGCTTTTTGCCACGACCTAAAAATTCATCGACGCGATCCCAACCGCGGGCATTACGTCTGCGTTCCTCGGCATATGATCTGAGTGATTCGAGTTCAATGAATTGACGCGAGGCAATGAAGTCGGCTTTGAGCTTGCCGGTGTAGATGTCGTTCTGTAAAAGATCGTCGGCAATCTCTAGATAATTGGCGGCTGCCCGTGGGCTGACATAGCGTTTGTTATTCATTTGATAGATCTCAAGTGTCCGCATGGTCATGGTCGTTACTCCCTGATTTTAGAACATTTGTATCTATTTTAGCAGGAATAGACGGTGGTTGCATGAGTTTACGGTTTGAAGATTCTAACCATCAGCGAAATGCAGTTTAACCGCAGAGACGCAGAGGAGAAAGAGAAAAAATACAAAAGTCCGTTTTAACCACGAAGGCACAAAGAAAGAGGCGAAAATATTGGTGTGCTGGGGGTAACAAGCTGGGTGGTTTTTGTCGCATCGGGCTAAAGCCGCGACGCTAACGAGAAGACAAGTCCACTAAAGGGACTTCAAAGATGGTGAAAAATAGGTTATCGAAAGTTTTGAGCCATACCCCACCCTAACCCTCCCCATGGTAACAGGGAGGGAATAAATACGGGAGAAAAAGGCGAAAATAATTGGAGGCGGATGGCGTTAGAGGGCGCAAGGCCTTGCCGCCCCTACCCCAATGTGCTTGGCTGATGGTGAGAAAGATGCTTTACTTAGACAGATATTATTTTACGGTGTGAATGGTGGTCAAGGGCGTATGGCGAATCTAGGGCATGAAGCAATTTTGCGTCAGGGTGTCGAGGAAAAGATGTTGTATTGTAGGCGGCGCGGGAGGGATTAATCCCTCCCCTACGGGAGAAAAAGGCGAAATTAATTCATATTGTGGGTCGGGAATGAGGTCGGTGCGTATGGTGGTAAGCCTCCCCCACCGTCTTCCAAATTGACTCCGAGAAAACAGTCATAGCGGAAGGCTCTGAGAGCCTTCCCTACGGGAGAAAAAGGCGGGAATAATTATTTTGGGGGTCGGAAACGAGGTCGGTGTGTATGGCGAATTCAGAGCATGAGGCGATTTTGAAGCAAGGCGTTGAGGTGTGGAACAAGTGGCGTCGAGATAATCCTGATAAAAACCCCAATCTAAGCAACATGTATCTCGTTGAGGTAGACCTGAATGGTGCAGATTTAAGTGGCACAAATCTGAGTGGTGCAAATCTGAGTGGCACAAATCTGAGTGGTGCAAATCTGAGTGACGCAATACTTTATGGTGCTGACCTCCGTTACGCAAATCTTCAGCTCGCAATTCTCAACAACACAATCATGAGTGATGTAGATTTGAGCAACGCAAATCTCAATGATACAGACCTGAGCGATGCAGACCTGAGCAACGCGAACCTCATATACGCAGACCTGAGCCATGCAAGTCTCACCAACGCAAACCTGAGTGGTGCAAATCTTAACGATGCAGATCTGAGCCATGCCCATCTCAATGACGCAAACCTGAGCAGCGCCGAACTCTGTAACACACGTCTATGGTATGCAAACTTGACTGACGCAGATTTCAGCAATACAGACCTCCGTAATGCAGACTTCAACGAGGCAGACTTGAGCAATGCAAACTTCAGTGAGGCAAATTTCAGTAGGGCAAATCTTAGCAATTCCCACTGTATTGGTGTTAATTTTAACGGGTCAAATTTAACTGGTGCAGATTTGACTAGCGCTCATCTTAATGGTGCCAATTTCAACAACGCTAATCTCACGCATGCTAATCTCAGCCGTGCCGATCTCTACGGTGCTGACCTTTATAAAGCTGACCTCAGCTTTGCAGATCTCACTGCTTCCAATCTCTCACGCGCAGTACTGGTCGAAACCAATCTCGACCGAGCTAATATTTCCGGTTGTCGCATCTATGGGACATCCGCGTGGGAACTCAACATTAACAACTTGACACAATCCAACCTTATCATCACTAAAGATGGTGAACCAGAAATCACCGTCGATAACCTCGAAATCGCGCAGTTCGTCTATCTACTCTTAAACAATTCAAAACTTCGCAGCGTGATTGATACGTTGACGACTAAATCGGTACTGATTTTGGGACGGTTTACGCCAGAACGGAAATCGGTACTGGATGGTATTCGGGAAGCGCTGCGTCAACGGGGCTATGTACCCATGCTGTTTGATTTCGATAAACCTGCTAACCGCGATCTGACCGAAACGGTTAAGACGCTGGCAGGATTGGCGCGTTTTGTCATCCTTGATTTATCCGACCCCAACAGCAGCCCGCATGAGATCATGTCCTTTGCCGAGCAGTTGCTTTCCGTTCCAGTACAGGGGATTTTCTGTCCGACGGTGGCACATCCGAACCCCTACCCCATGTACGAACACATCCGGCGCTACCCACAAGTGCTGCCGATTTATCGCTATGAAACGGCAGAGGATTTGATGGCTACACTTGAGGAAAAAGTCATCAAACCCGCCGAGGCCAAAGTCATCGAAATGCGTCCGCCAACGAATCCGGTATTGTAACGATTTGAGCGAGAAAAATGGCGAATCAATAGGGTAAGAGTTCGCCGCGCTGCCAGATGGGCGTGTCGCGATAGGTGTCGCGGACGCGGTACTGGTTGGGCAGTTGTTCGCAGATGGTGACCACCGACAGTGGCAGCCACAACGCGGCCATGTCGACGGTACACGGTAGTTTGCGAATTTCTCCATCGCTGGTGACGACTTCCAGCCAATAACGCCGGTCACGCGGGTATTCACGCTGGCTGACCTCATGCAAAAAGACCTCTTCGCCGTTGACGGGCGCGGTAAAGTTCAGGTTGTCGCTGGGGATGCGTTTGAACTGCGGCGTGATCTCGCAGACTTCGCGCGTCCAACGGATGAGCGTAGGCTTCGACCAGCCCCAAAAGTCCATTTGCTGCTGGCGGGTGCTGGTGTCCATCCAGATCATGACGCGGGCTAAGAGCGCGACTTTATAGCGATGGGCGGAGGACAAATCGAGCGTGTCGAATTCGGAGGCTTCCCACGAGGCATCCATTTCAAGGCCGAGCATATCACCAATTTTGTCCGGTTTGACCATCTTATAAATTTTGCAGGGGCGACCTTTTTTGCCGGTTCTACGGAGGGAGGACAGCCGAAAAAAGCGGGTATCGACCAGCGCACGTTGGGCAGTCGCCATGCTGATGTGGATGCCATTTTCGCCCATCCAAGCACAGAGTTCCGCCGCGCTAAAAAACATTTTTTCCATGCCGAGGCGCAGGGCAGCTTCATAAATACGTAGGTGCGCGGTCATGCCAGCGATGACAGCCCATGCGGCTACGCTGCGGGTTAAGCCTCGAGAAGGGTTGAGGGAGGATTGAGCGAGATCGCTTGACTTTTGGGGTACAGAACGGTATATTTCCATGTAGATAGATGTTGCGTCCTTAGGCGCAATGACAAGCAACAGGGAAGATGACCTCGCCGCCAAGTGAAGCACATCAACCCTACCGCAACAAAGCCCGCCGTTAACAACGGCGGTTTTGTTTTCTGTTAATAACCTCTATTTGTAGCGAATTTTCCCTGAATTTGCAAACACTGTATTTTTTCTCACTGGTTTTACAGCAACCTTTTTCCCGTGCGAATTGAGGTTATTTTTATTATGATGTGATAGGAGTTTGGTGGGGTGGTTATTAAATTGTTGAGACGTGCTTACAAGGGCTCAGGATTTTGGTGAGTCAGGTGACTGCTCATCGTATTTTTATTTATGCAGCATCCCCTCCCCCTAGCCCCCTCCCCACTTCGTGATAGAGGGGGAACCAATGCGGTTTAAGGGAGAAAAAGGCGAAAACAATTGGTTTGCGCCGCCCAAAAGTATTTTTTCTCACAGGCTTTACGCAGGATTTTTGTATTTATTGATTCAGGGATTCCCTTTTCTGTATTAAAGAAAAAGAAGGGGTGCATTCACTGAGAAAAAATCAAAATTAAGTGTGGGCGATGTGGCGGAGGATTTGTTAAATGCGGTTATTTGAGGGAGAAAAAGGCGAAAACAATGCGGTTAGCCCCTTCATCCTAATCGACATCGGCCACGCGAAGTGCAACGGACGGCATGTATGCCGTCCCTACAATAAGGCAGTGTTAGGAGGGATGGAATTTATTGCAAATTGATGAGCGAAGATGGCGTTTGAAAATAGGAAAAAGGCGAAAACAATGCGGTTAGCCCCTTCATCCTAATCGACATCGGCCACGCGAAGTGCAACGGACGGCATGTATGCCGTCCCTACAATAAGGCAGTGTTAGGAGTG
>JACDGI010000131.1:9885-13632 GCA_013821665.1 Anaerolineae bacterium | reverse complement strand
GAGGAAAGCCAGTGCCCCACCTACATCCGCGACATCGCGCCAGCCGAAAGAGCGCTGTGAACCAGCGCTTTCGCCAGCGCCGCGTTCATCGTAAAGCAGCACACCATATCCAGCTTGGGTCAGATAGTGGGCTTGGAACACCATTGAGGTGCGATCTGAAAAATAACCATGCAGGAGCAGGATAATTGTGCCGTTCTGGGGCGGAATATACCAACCGCGAAGGGTCAGGTTATCACCACCGACGAAGGAGACATCTTGAGTATTTAAAGGTAGATCTCTAGGGCGAACTACCGTGGTATGAGCGGGGACAACATAACTTACAGCAGTCGCATTGGCCGTTATGAGGACAATCAGGAGCGGCAGAACAACGATAATCGTCAGAAAAAAGGCCAATAAGCGCAACCAATAGCGGCGGCCTCGTTTCGGGCGAAGCGGTGTTACCACGTCAAGAGATTAGGGGTGGTGCCTGTGGAAGCGGTGTCGGGATTCCAGATGGAGGCTAACCAGTCGTGCAATTCACCTTTTACTTCGTGAGTCAAACGCACACCGGCTTCGAACCCAAGCGGTGAAAAGGCATATAGACAAGCAAATTGGCGGCGAATGGTACAAATGAGATAATCTTTCTCCCAACGTGCCTGTCCCCACAGGAAAGCGACACCATCTTGTTCGCGATGAATGAGTTGCAACCAATGAGCGCAATCCACCGGGGTTAAGTCATTCATGCGAAAGCGGAAGGTCAGCATGGAGCCGAGGTTGTAGGCCAATTGGAATTGGTGCGAATCTGGCATAGCCTCAATGACTACAGTTGCAGTACCATCAGGAGCAGCAAGGGTATTAAGGCTTGGTTGATGTGCGCCTTTGGCCGGTTTGGGCTTAATGAGGGTCATTAAAGGTAAGGTGGGATAGCGATTGGATAGCTCGGCGGCGAGATCCACTTTACCGGCAAAATGCTGCTGCAAAAGCCACGGGGCATTCATGGTTGAACGGCTGATAGTCGCAGGGCGAGAAGGATCATCAATAGGAAGGTCGGGGAGTGATGTACGTGACGTAATCGTCAAATCATCCTCAACTGCTTTCTTTTTGGTTTCACGGGGCATGATCTTCCTTCTCTCAACAGCATCCGCAATTGTTAGTTTCAGCTTATAACAGGCTGTAGTAAAGTGCAAATAGTGATTTGCCCCCATAATGAAGGGGTTTACAGGGATTGTAATACCAAAATGACAAAGCGCTCATGCAGTTCTAACACGGCATGACTATCCTAGAGCTTATTCTAGTGAAACTGAGGTGAAAACGTGCAACCTCCTCCGGGAAAAGACAAGCAACCAAACGACCAGCCCTCTGGTCCTCAATTCAAGATTCCACGGTGGGTCTGGCCGGTGGTGTGGATTGTTCTTATTATATGGGCATTTACCCGCGTACAAGATATGGTCAGTACGGCAACGGGCGATCAACCCATTACGATACCTTATTCCTTTTTCCGTGAAGAGATTTCAGCGGGAAAAGTCGATATAGTTATCTTTCAAGGTACGCAAGCGCGGGGCAGCTTTACAGGAACGGTAAAGTATCCACCTGATGGATCAGCGCTGATTACGCAAGGAAGTCCGCAGCAAGCATCTGACCGCTTTGTAACGATGCTCCTGCCGATTGATGATCCAAGTTTAACGGCACTGCTTAATGACAAAGGTGTGACTGTTACTTCGCAAAGTAACGATTCTTCACCATTGTTGTATTTGGTCATTCAGTTCTTACCCTTCATACTGATACTCGGTTTCTTCTTCTGGTCAGCGCGACGAGCGCAGGGGCAGATGGGAAACGTATTCGGTTTTGGACGAACTCAGGCGCGAGAATATACTGTTGAACGTCCACAAGTGACGTTTGGTGATGTGGCGGGGCAAGATGCCGCCAAAGCCGAACTGGTCGAAATCGTGGATTTCTTGAAAGAGCCAGACAAGTACATCGCTCTAGGGGCGCGAATCCCTCGCGGGGTGCTGCTGGTCGGCCCTCCCGGTACCGGTAAGACATTGATGGCGCGAGCCGTAGCCGGTGAAGCCAGCGTAGCCTTCTTCAGCATTTCGGCTTCCGAGTTCGTTGAAATGTTCGTGGGCGTGGGCGCAAGCCGCGTGCGCGATCTGTTCAAGCGGGCGAAAGATGCCGCGCCGAGCATTGTGTTTGTCGACGAAATCGACGCAGTTGGACGGCAACGTGGTACAGGTATGGGCGGTGGTAATGATGAGCGTGAACAGACGCTCAACCAGATGCTCTCCGAGATGGACGGCTTTGACCAAAACGAGAGCGTGATCGTGATGGCGGCAACTAACCGACCTGACGTACTTGATCCGGCACTGCTAAGACCGGGACGTTTTGACCGGCAAGTGACAGTTGGCTTACCTGACCGCACCGGTCGTGAGAACATCCTCAAGATTCACACCAAGGGCAAACCGCTGGACTCCGATGTGAATTTGAATGACATGGCGAAAGCGACCATCGGCTTTTCAGGAGCTGATCTTTCCAATCTGGCAAACGAAGCAGCCTTGAATGCGGCACGCCGGAATGTCAAACGTGTTACACAGCGTGATTTCTTGAACGCGTTCGACCGGATTGTGCTAGGCACGGAAAGCCCACCCCTTTCCAATGAGCAGGAACGCCGCGTGGTGGCCTACCATGAAGGCGGACATGCGCTGGTGGGTGCATTAACCCCGAACGCGAATCCGGTGTTCAAAGTGACGATTGTGCCGCGCGGTCAAGCACTGGGCGTAACGGCTTCGCTGCCTAACGACGACCAACGCAATTACTCGAAAGAGTTCTTGATCGCTCAAATCTATATGTTGTTGGGCGGTCGAGCAGCCGAAGAAGTTGCGATTGGACAAATCACAACAGGTGCATCAAACGATTTGCGGCGTGTGACCGACATCGCTCACCGGATGGTATCCGAGTTCGGTATGAGCGAGAGTATCGGGCCGCTGAACTTCGGTGACAATGAACGCCAACCGTTCCTCGGTTACTCACTGTCGCAGGGACGGAATTACAGCGAGGCGACGGCAGGCCGAATTGACGCGGAAGTACGGCACATCGTGGATGCAGCCTATGCACACACGCTTGAGCTGATCCGCAACAATAAGGACAAGCTGGACGCACTGGCGAAGGAACTGCTGGAACACGAGATTGTAGAAGGCAAGCGTGTCTACGAAATCGCTGGTACGCTACCTGCTCCAGAAGTTGAAAATCCTGAAATTGCGCCAAAGCCACAAGAAGGTATCATCACAGGGCCAGCGTAGACTACTAAACGCTTAGTAAAAACGAAAACGCTCCAATTTGATTGGGGCGTTTTTGATTCTGCAACAGGAAAGAAGATTAATACGTATAGTAAATAAATAACAATTTAGGTGATTAAGATGACAAATGGCTATTTGACGTTTCTTGATTATCTGGAACTGCGACGACGAGTCGAAAAGCGGTTGGCTTCGGGCAATATATTGCTCTTACACGCCTTTATATTTGGGATCATTGTCTTTCTATTGCCCACTTTTGTGCTATCACCCGACCGATTCCGTATCGATTATATTGACCGCAGTTATGGGTTTTTGGTAGCAACGTGGAGCGGGCTTTTATTCATACACGGCTTGTGGACATGCTGGCAATCAGGAGCTAGCAAGGGACAACGTGATAAATTTATCGAATATATTATGCGTCAAGGCTTGGAAAATGATGATTTGTATCTTAGCAATAATCCGAAAAAATTATTTCGTC
>JACDGI010000131.1:0-9875 GCA_013821665.1 Anaerolineae bacterium | reverse complement strand
ATGCCCTGCTCAATAACGACATCCGAAAACGAGCGAGCATGTCACCCCTTTTGCTATTCTTCGGCTTTTTGAATGTGCTGATCTGGATACCGTGGGCCTTAAGTGATCCCGGAGGCCCCGGAGCATGGTGGAATGGTCCCTCGATAGTCACTCCTTTTCTGTTGGCTTTGGGAATCAATTTTTGGTGGCGCAGGAGGCATGAAGCTCGCTTAGCCGATCAAATGGAAGCGCTTTTTGGCGACCAAATGAACCCAGACTTTGAAGATAATTACAATTCAGAGCGTCACAAACGGCTAAGCGACGGAGATGAATTGGTGACCGTAGACGAGTACATTATGAAACGGAAGCGTAATTGAAGGAAAGAAGAATCATTATGGAAGATCGAGAGCAATCACATATTGAATGGGTAACAGCATACACCGCGCAGAATTTACCGGAAGCCTATATCGTAGCGGGACGTTTGAAGAACGCGGGGATTGCCCATTTCATCAAACCGGATTCTTTCGGTCAAGTGTATGGTTTTACAGTGGGCATCCACAGCAGGGTTGACGTGCTGGTGAGTGAAGATGATTATGAGCGGGCTGCGGATATTTTGAGTGAGGAAGGGTAGAAAACAAACCCCTACCCCAGCCCTCTTTCAGGTGTAGGTATTTGGTCAATGAAATAAATGATTTGCGTTTGCCGGAGGATAAACCCTCCGGCAAGATGAATAAAGCCCCGTAAACGGGACTCGAAAACCGTTTAATAACCCATTAGGCAAAGCGTAAACTATGCCATTTTCGCCTGAATTCATGGATACCTAACCCCTGAAAGACCCCAACCCTCCCCCATAAACGAGGGAGGGAGTAGAACAAAACCAAAAGATACAAGCACTTTAAACAGCAGCAGGACTGGCGTGAGTGGCCTTGTGCGCGTTGATGATAGGCTGCGCCACATTGGACGGCACTTGCTCATAGTGGCTGAACTTCATGGTGAAGACACCACGCGCTGCCGAGATTGAACGCAGGACATTGCCATAACGCATCATTTCACTGTAAGGAACCTGCGCCGTAATTTTCCCTTTATGGCCTTCGGTATCCATACCTTGAACGCGGCCACGACGGGTATTTAGGTCGCCCATGATATCACCCATAACCGCTTCAGGCACGGTAATTTCTACATCCATGACGGGTTCCATCAAAACGGGATTGGCGGCCTCAAAGACCTTCTTAAAGGCTTCGCGTCCGGCGATTTGGAAGGCAATATCTTTGGAGTCGACGGGATGTTCCTTGCCATCAAAGACCACCGCTTTGACATCAACAATTGGATAACCGGCAATGACACCTTCTTCCAACACCGAATGGATGCCCTTCTCGATGGAGGGGATGAAGCTGGCTGAAATTGATCCACCGACAATTTTGGTCTGGTAGGTGAAGCCGCCGCCGGGATTCGGTTCAAGACGCAGATGGACTTCGCCAAACTGCCCTGCTCCACCGCTTTGCTTCTTGTGACGGTGGAAGTCTGAGCCTTCTTTGGTGATGGTTTCTTTATACGGCACTTTCGGAACCGCGACATCCATGCCCACACCGAGTTTAGCGGCACGGCTGATGGCAAGGTTGACGTGCGCTTCTCCCATGCCTTCGACTATGGTTTGCTTGACATCGGGATCTTGCCGCCATTTCAGGGTTGGGTCGGATTGACTGAGGCTGGTGAGAATCGTTCCCATTTTGGCACTATCGGCCTGTGTTTTAGGCGTGACTGCGATGGCGTAGAGTGGTTCAGGAAAATCGGGTTTGGTAATGCGGATTGGATTGGCACGTGTGCTAAAGGTGTCGCCTGTTTTGGTATCGTTTAACTTGGCGACCACACCAATATCACCGGCGTGCAGTAATGGCACTGGCATTTGTTCTTTGCCGCGCATCACTAGCATCGTATTGAAACGTTCATCAACGTTGCGAACGGGGTTGAAGTAACGCCCATCCGAATGCATCGCCCCGGAGAATATACGGAAGTAATTGAGTGTGCCGACGAAGCGATCATTAGTCGTTTTGAAAACGTAAGCCGCATGTGGGCCTTCATCAGATTGCGGTGCGGTTAAGAACTGTTTCTCACCGGACGAGTCCAGATATTGTACGCGTCGCTGTGAGGGTGGTGAGACATAAACCACAAGTGCCTCCATCAGCGGAACAGTACCCACATTCTTGGCACCTGAAGTGACGAAAACCGGCACTGTCTTGAGGTAAGCATCACGAGCGGCTTTACGCATACCGTCGCGAATTTCGTCGTTGGTGAGTGTGTTTTCGGTGAAATATTTCTCCATGTAGGCATCGTCGGCTTCGGCGGCAGCCTCGACCAAAACAGTACGAGCGGCTTCGGCGGTCGCTTGCATATCGGCAGGCATATCAGCGCGATCTTTGCCGATGTCGTAATAGGCTTTCATAGTCAGCAGATTGATAACCCCTTTGAAATTGGCCTCTGAACCAATCGGAATCATCACAGGGATAAATTTGTAGTCGGGGAAACTCTGTTTGAGGTTATCGAGCGTGCGTTGAAAGTCGGCGTTTTCGCGATCCAGCTTATTGATGGTGACAATAATGGGCTGCTGGTAGGCTTCGGCATATTCCCATGCCAACTCCGTGCCAACTTCGACACCGGCTACCGCATCGACCACAATGATGACCGAGTCAGCAACACGGATGGCGTTTTTGATTTCGCCTTGAAAGTCAGTCATGCCGGGAGCATCAAGGATGTTAATTTTAGTGTCTTCAAATTCAATGGGAATCAAGGCTGTGGAGAGGGAGACACCGCGTTCTTTTTCTTCGTCGTCCCAGTCGGAAACTGTGTTCTTCTCCTCTACCCTGCCCATGCGAGAAATGGCGCTGGTATTGAAGAGCAGGGCTTCGACCAGTGTGGTTTTACCAGCGCCCTGATGGCCTACGAAAGCAACGTTCCTTAACTTATCAGTGACGTACTCTTTCATAAACAGTCTCCTTAAATTTTTAAAAAGCGATCAGTGATCAGCCGTTAGACATCAGCAATAAGCAGCTTATGCGGCGGGACTATGACCTCTGAGACATTATTCGCGAACCGTTTTTATTCCTTTCTCGACATTATATGACAATATGTCCTGCCAAAAAACTACTTTTTACTGTATGACAAGATTTTAAGGCGGGGTTAAGAAGTTGTCAAAGGATAGAGATCACAAGAAATTACGCGCAAAGTACACTGCTCTTTTAGGTACAAATCAGGCAGGATGTAAATCAGACTTGTATAGCCCGTTTGAGGCAAGCATGTTATAGTGATCTCTCTTAGTGACAAGAGGCGAGGGAAAATATTGTGAAAATTCTAGTTGCCTACGCAAGCGCACATGGCACAACTGGTGAAGTTGCGGAATTTATATCGAACAATCTGGCAGTCTATGGGGCTGATGTCGTCCACAAAGCTGTTGAAACCGTCGAGAGTGTCAAAGAGTATGATGCTTTCATTTTGGGAAGCGCAATTCACGAGGGCATCTGGTTGCGAAACATGATGTTGTTTATCGACAAGTTTGAAGCTGAGTTGGCACAAAAGCCAGTCTACTTCTTTATAACCTGCATCCGTATCGCAGAAGCTGACGGCTATGACCATGTGATGAAGAATTACATGCACGCCCCGACGCTGGAAAAGCTGAAAGTGCGGAATGTGAACGCATTTGGGGGCGCAATCCAATTGAAAGAAATTGACTGGAATGAGCGTTGGACGTTAGGGCTGCGTTACGATGGCACGAATTTACAATCGCGGTTGAATGCTGATTACCGCGATTGGTATGCAATTGGTGCGTGGGTGACGAGTATCGCGAAAGATTTGGCGATTAAACCTGTGATGAGTGCTTAGTAGAAATGGCAGAGGCGGCCTCGCGGAGCCGCCTCTACACATTCCACACAGGAGACACACTGGGAATTAGCAGATTTTAGGTTCATCTTGTACTTCAAGTGTACAAGGCTTTTCGGACAAACGAATGCTTAAGATTTCCACTGCGTCGGTCCGACGAGGCCGAAGTAGGCACCAATCGCAGTTAAATCACTAATATCCACGACTCCATCATGATTCAAGTCCGCGCCCGCTACGATACTTGCGCTATCAAAGTTAGCCGCAATCAGAGCCGCGTCGGTTAGATCAATCTTGTTATCCAGATTAGTATCCCCACCCACCAACATAGCAGATGGCAATATGACATTTTGGCCTTGGGTTAAGGTAAATGTGGTTTGGCTAGATAGATAGCCAGCCGTACCCGCATTCACGCTGTACGCACCCGGCACAAGATTAGCGAAGACAAAATTACCTGCCCTATCGGTGGTCGTCTGGAGCGCAGTTCCATCAGGACGGGTCAGTATTACGACGATGCCTGAAAAATCAGCCCGCAATGGCGCGGCAATCTGCCCTGTCACTTGCATCAAAACAGGAAGAGACTGAGCTTGCATCGGCGGCTGGATGGTCGCTTGCACTACGGTTGGTATGACCACCGGATTTTCAGCCGTTGGTGCAACATCGGCAGGTGGCGGTAAAGTACCTAAGGGTGCGCTGGGCTGCGGGATAACTGGCGTAAGAACTACACCACTGGAATCGGCTGGCACAGGTGACGCAGGCAAATTATTGACAACGGTTGACTGCGGCTGTGTTTGAACTTCAACTATGGTTGTGGGTGACGGCTGCTGCTCGACCACAACAGTCGTCGGTTGAACAGTCTGAACCACATCGGTTGAGACAACTACCGGAACCGCTACTACGACTGTCGGCTGGACAGGCGCAGGTGCAGGAATATCTGTTGGCTGGACGGCAATGGTTGGTGCAACCACAGGCGCACTTACTACTTCCGTTGGCGGTATCTCAACCGTCGCTGTGGGTTGTGCAGCCGGATCGGTACTATCGGCAGTGATGATAACCATACCTACTGATAGGAACAAAATCCCGCACACCGCAGCAATCATATACGGTGGTAAACGTCTCACGATTTGTGTCTCCCGACGGCTATTTATTGCCCGCTAATGTTGTATATCGGACGCGCATCCGTGAGTACATGCCCACGCTCAATGTGAGCAAGACAACACCGACAACCAAGAAGGCGATGGCAGCGATTGAGACAGCATTATCGGTTCGGTTAACGGTAGATGTTGACATAACACCCGCATTCGCGGCATCACTGCCCGTGACCGCATTAAGCTGCGGATTACTAAACATGGTAACGGCTGCATTGTCTAAGAGAACAGGTTGAACGGGAGCCGCAACATTGGCAACTTCAACTGTCGGCGCAACAACAGGGACCGTATTGACAACCGCTGGAGCGGGTGCCACAGGCTGAGATGGCGCAGCCGC
The DNA here is from genome assembly GCA_013821665.1 of Anaerolineae bacterium. GTDB lineage: Bacteria > Chloroflexota > Anaerolineae > Aggregatilineales > Phototrophicaceae > CFX2. Next base: position 4,544 of record JACDGI010000131.1, on the reverse strand, counting down.
TGATCCTTGTACCTGCGCCGTGACTTGATTGACTTTCTGTGCTACCAGATGCCCATCAATTTCCTTGAATTCGGGCACAACGAAACTGGCGCTCATGGCTGTGATTGCAACGGGCGAGTCCTTGAGCGCATGGAGCGTAAATGTGCCGAGTATTCCATCACCATCCACTGGCTTGGCTGGCTGCATCAAGGTAATCGCATATTCAATGGTGCCAGCGGTAGCATCCACAGCATTACGCAGGGCAAAACCCGGTTCATTGGCTAAGAAAGCTCCCGGTGTCACGGGTTTATTATCCGTCTGAACGACTTCAAATGCCTGTGGATCGTAGCTCAGTTTAAAGCTACCCCCATAAACCCCAACCGCACCGGTTACATTCACGGTAACGATAACGCTGTCGCCAGCGGCGGCTTGAGTCTTATCAGGATTGAGTTGTACCTGAGGCGCATTATCTTGTGCACCGACAGTAAACAACCCTACAGCGAACAGCAGGACGAAAACGATCATATAGGACAATTTGCGTGTGTACTTCATCGTGTGAACCCTCAGAAAACAAAACGTTGAACGATAGAATGATGCGGATAGGCCGCGAACCCATCCGCACCCTTTGCATTACTACTTGATGATGATTGGCGACTTCAGACCAAAATTACCGCCGATAATTGCCAGATCACGAATGTTGATTACGCCGTCACCATTGACATCGGCTGCGACGGGCGCGGGATTTACCGTAATATCAAAGTTAGCACCGATCAGGCTGGCATCGGTCAAACTGATGTCACCACTGTTATCAGTGTCGCCACCGGGAAGGGTCAGCGTGCCGAGATCAAGCGCCTGCCCTGTCGTGGTGATATTGACTACTTTACCAATTCTCAGGTAAAGATTGCCAACAGCCGTTATTCCTAGCGTTCCCATCGGAACATTGCTAAAGGAATAGGTGCCATCTGCTCCCGTCTTCATGGTTGAGACAACAGCGCCTTTATCGGTAACGAGCTGGACGGTAATATTCGAATTATCAGGGTAGTTCTGATAAACCATCTTACCAGTAATTTTAGCTGTCGCCACTAAGGTAGGCGTTAAGGCTACTGTCGGTGTCGGAGCGACCGTCGTAGGTACCTGAGTAGGAACCATTGTTGGCGGCACGGTCGTTGGTTGAGCCGTTGGCTGAGGGGTAGCGACTGGCGCACCATTAAAACTGCCATTTACAACCTTGAGCGCCACTTCCTTACCATTGGCATCGACTGCCAGCACAACACAGTTCACTGTACTGGGGCCAGTAGACTTGACCGTGAAGCTGAGCTTAAAGGCGATTCCGTTACCCGTGAAAACCGGATTTGGTTGCAAGCGGCTTGCACCGACGATCCAAGTTCCATCCGACTGGAAACCCTTATCAACGAAGAAGCTGTTACCACTGTTAAAGATGTCACCGTCACCACGCGCTGCCCCTTGAAGTACCTTGGGATCAACTTTACAGATGGTTTGCAGACCGTAGATGTTTTGGACATTCCAGAGCGCGAGATCAACACTGATCGTGCTGTTCACAGCCGCGCTCGACGGATTGACGTTAACGACCAGCGATGGATCAGTCGGCGGTTTAGGCGTGGGTGTCGCCGGAACAGGTGTCGTGGTTGGAACAGGTGTCGGTTGGGTGCCTGTATCCGCATAGCGATAGAACCATGTGATCCAACGCTTGCCGGGAGGCGAAATATCGTAATCAACCGGATGGCAATTGGAATTACAGGCTGTTTGGTTGTAACGGGCTTCCTTATTACCCGTGCCAAAATTAAGTACGACGTTGTCATATTGGTAAGGAATGCAATCGAGACCGGCAGCGGTGCAGGACGTATTCAGGCCACCCCAGCGGGTAAAGTAGCCTTTAAAATCGGTTCGACCATCACCGTTTGCATCTACACGCACATTATTGCCAACAAACTCATGAATGTGCAGCGTATAGCCTACGAAAATTGAGAATATCGACGCATCATAATGGCAGTTCATATCGGTTTGTGCGCAGAAGAATTGCCAGTGGGCGGGATTAGCCGGATCGACATTACCAATAGGATCATAGGAACGTACTTGAAAACGGGTTTCACCGCCAGCATGTCCCCACCACTCGGCCAACGGTTTGGTTGGTGGATAAGCTGGCAACGTCGTGATTTGAGGATGGCAGCGCACTTCGTCCCGTACTAGAGGCAGATCCAGCGGGAAATAAAGTGTGTCGGCAGGTAGGTCAATGCGAACATCTTTCGGAATATTGTTGCAATTGACATCATTCGGGTTACGGGTAATGAGTTTACCCATATCGATCCAACCACCGTAGCGCACGATACCGCAGCTAGAAGGATTACTGGCCTGTACACACAAGCGTGCCTCAAGACTATATGAATGAAAACGGACAGGCATGTCTGCCGCGCCCATAACGGCATGAACCTGTATACGGAAGTCGGTCACGCAGTTGCCGCTCGGGCATGGTTGATCACGGCGGACGATCCAGACATAGCCCTCATGTTTCAAATCATTTTCCATCTGATGATTTGCCATATAGGTTGTGTTTTGTTCGGTGGCGGTGGCGGCTTTAAATGTTTGCCAAGGGTAGGAAATTTCCATACCGGGGCTGCCAAACCACGCACCGGGCACACCAAAAATATCATTTACATAGTTCGGATCATCATTATGTTGATGATCGTAGTGGCATTTTTTCTCGACATTCACGAGGCTGTGCCATTTGTTGGGATCTGCTTCATCTGGTTGACAGGGGCGATCATATACACCGGCGTTGATGTCAGCCCGTACTGCATTGAAGGCCGTGGTATTGATGCCGGTTTCCAAACCTTGATTGCGGCCAATGCCAAACCCACCACTGGGTGCTGCCGCTGAAACTGAGTAAGAAGAACTAAACGAGAGCATGAACAAGACGAGTGCCATGACCGTGGTAAATACCGTATAGAGAGCTGCTTTTTTGCGCAGAATGCTCCTAAGTTTCAACATTAATCAACCTCCTAACCCTAAAACAGAATGGTCATCCCCCAATGACCCTGACTCACATACCATAGCTGTAGGCACCCCATATAACAATGTGTGCGCGTAGGCTTTAAGTCCTAAGAAAGCATGGATTAGGAATTAAGTACTGGCAAAATATTCATGCAATCATTACTTAATCTAAATTATTACTAACCAAAAACCAACTTTTCTAACCGAAACGTAATTTGAAATAGAAAAAGCAATAATTAAGAAGATCCCAAAAAAGCGTAAAGGAATAAGGAGATGTATTGACGCAGAATCGAAAAGGATGCTAATCTTATTTTATCGTTACGAGTAAGGAGAAATAACAACATGTTGTATATGCCCCGTGAAGAAGGCCAAGGCCTCGTCGAATACGCTCTGATCTTGGTTCTGGTCGCCGTCGTCGTTATCGTCATTCTCGCCCTGCTTGGCCCGGCCATCGGCAACATTTTCTCGAACTTGGTCAAGAACCTGTAATTCGTCACTGTCCCCATTCATTAACGTCTTTTTTGAAAGGCCGCGCGTTATGTGCGGCCTTTCGCATTTAATAACAAAGTCAATACGGGTTGAACCGCCAAGACGCAGAGAGTGCCAAGATCAAGGCAGAGCAAATGGACGATAAACCAGATGTGAGGCTTTATATCGCGGCAATCGTTATCCTTATTGTTGTCATACTGCTACTCATATTGTTCACTACCCCAAGTATGAGTAATGATAATTTCACGCATATCACTAAAAACTTATAACTCTTCGGAATCTAGACATTGCCCTTCTCTATAGCCGCAAATCACCCCTTCTGATACAATCGCCGCCATTCCAAATACAACAGCAGACAGGTTAATTCATGACCCACAAAGACTTTTTGTTTCGCGGGGAGATGGCTGAGCTTGATCCAGATGTGGCCGAACTCATCAAACATGAAACGGCACGGCAAGCACAATATATCATTCTTATTCCGTCTGAAAGCACTGTGCCGGAAGCAGTCCGAGAGGCACTGAGTTCCGCCTTCCATAATATATATGCTGAAGGCTATCCGCTGGATGAGACACGCACAATGACCCAAGCGGAAATTCTGGATTACAACGAACGGCTGCCCGAATATCGCCGTCAAGCAGATAAGCGCTATTACAAGGGTACGGAATATGCCAACATCGTCGAGTCTTTGGCACGGCGACGGGTGGCAGAACTCTTTGCAACCCCGCAATACCGTCCCGAACAACTCTTTGTAAATGTGCAAGCACTTTCCGGCGCACCGGCTAACAACGCGGTTTATAGTGCCTTACTCAACGTGGGTGACACAGTAATGGGTATGGATTTGCTGGCTGGTGGTCATCTGACACACGGCAGCCCTGTCAACCGCAGCGGTAAAAATTACAAGATCGTCAGTTATGGTGTCGATCCAGTGACTGAGCGGCTAGATTACGACAAGATTATGGCGCTGGCGCTGGAACACAAGCCGAAGATGATTATCGGCGGTTATACCAGCTATCCATTCGCACCGGATTGGCAAGCGTTCCGCAAGATTGCCGATGCAATAGGGGCGT
>JACDGI010000130.1 GCA_013821665.1 Anaerolineae bacterium | reverse complement strand
GGATAAATCTTGACACCTAAACCCACATTATCAATCCAGCCAATTGCGCCAAAAGCTAAAATCATAACAATAACCTCGAACAGCAAAGAATGTTTTGATGTAGGTTTGGAAACAGTCAAATTATGTGATTCTTTTCTGATGTTTGAAGGGCCAGCAACATCAACCGAGATTTCTGTTCTATCGAAGGCTGTACGTAACGAGATTCGTGCAACCATGAAAGATAACCCGAACTTGTCGCAGTTAAAACAGCAAATAGAGGCTACCTTAAAACAGCATAATCTACAGTGTCACGTAAAGGTTGTAGCGTCCGCTCGATAAAATCCCGCTCGATCTGCACATAGTTCGTTACATCAGCCTCTACATACAAATATGAACTTAAGTCATTAACTTTATGGGGTCACTAATTAGCTCTACTTGTCGCCAATTGGCGACAATTTATGATCTACCTTTTGGCCGGATACGTTGATTATCTGTCCTCTCTCAAGCTGCTTTCGGGTATATACCTCTACCCCACCGTCATCAACAACCGCAGCGCCGTAATCTGCGAAACTCGGTCTTCGCGGTATAGGGGTGTTTTACTTTTGGAGTAATTTGTTAATTGCAGTTTCTAAGGCGGGGTATATTCGTATATCTCGATATTCCCCATGTATTGCTTTCAGCGGTTCGATGGCTTTGGTATCACCAATTTTCCCCAAAGCCTGTATAGCAACCAACGCCAAATATTCATTCTCAAGAAATGGCACAATCACATCAACGGCACGCGAATCCCCAATATCTCCCAATGCGCCTATTGCTCCACCTTTCACGTCTTGATCCTCATCGTTGACGAGAACATTTATTAATGGTTCTACAGTAGAATCATCTTTTATTTCACTTAACGACATTGCAGCAAATTGTCGAATGCGAGGCTCTTTAGCCTGAAGGCCGAAAAGCAATACATTAATTGCTCGTTTATCACCAAGTTTTCGCAAGGCTTCAAATAGAACTCTAGGAATATCTGTACTATACTTAGTATCTCCGCTTAAATACTCGTCTAGTAGCTCAATTAGCGGCTCTACCGCACGTCCATCTCCAATTTTGCCTAATGCAATAATAGATTCATAAATTAAGCTGTCATCTTTGCTTTTGAGTAAGTCAAGCAATTTTTCCATACTCTTCGGGCTTCTAATTTCTCCCAATGCAGCAATAGCTTGCGACGCAGCACGTTTTTTATCTATTGCTTCAAAAAGTATGGGGATAGCACGATCATCCTTGATGTTACCGATGGCGACTGCAGCAGTTGCCCGAACCGTTGAGTCATCGTCATGAAGCATTGCATTACTCAGGGAATCAAGTGCGCGAGAGTCATGCGTTTCTCCAAGAGCTTCCGCAGCCAGTGCTCGATGCATAAAGTAACCCATTCTCAAGTCTTCAATTAAGGGGTTAAGTTGTTCCCATATCAATGCGACTCGATCTAAATTAGCGGTTAAATCTTGGTACGCTTTTTCGCTGTTTTGTGTGGCAAAATCAATTACTTGCAGATCATCTATGCCTAATTTATTTAACTCAGTTTCTACTTTACGAAAACGCTGCATAATAAGAGGAAATATCTGCAACTTTTGTTCGCGCGCTACAGCTATTTCTCTAGCGACCCATTTTGACTTGACTGACGAGCTTGTTACTAAAACTACCATAGCATGAGATTCATGTATGGCGTTTAATATCTTACTTTCCCATTCGTCACCTCCAAGGATACCATCCAAATCAATCCATAATTTAAACTTTTGCTTTGTGTAATCTCGTATAGTTTCTGCGAGAAAGCGATTGTCGCGGGAGTAACTAATAAACACTTGGGTCATAAATTCATACCCGAACCTGCCCCGTGAGCAACTGCTGCATCAGCCCACGCTTTTGAGTTTGCATATGATCAATAATTGATAATTGTGCTGCAATTTCCATGTCACATGTTTCGATAATATCTGCGACCTTTCTCTGCTCAGCAAATGGAATCTTTAATGTCTGTATTCTTCTCAATTCTGTTTTATTAAGTTTAGGCTGTCCACTTCCTGAAATGGTGACTGATATATTCCGTTGTCCTATGGGCGACGACAGATAATAATACAGAAATCTAGGGTCTGTTACAGAATTAGCACGCATAATTATCATATTAGGAGCAATCGTTGCTGGCATGTTTGGTATCGGCATCAGTATGACTTCACCTACATTCTCACCAATATTTGCTATTAGTATTTCATGACCGTACAGTGCTGATTTTGATAGAAATTCATAGCTACTTTGATTAACGTATTTTTGATTAGAATGATTTATCCCTTTGCGTAAATCCGTCAAACGCACATATAAAGCATGATCTGGCACTTCTGTTACAGTAACATTAAGTCGTAATGCTTCAAAACTTCCATTTGCAACATAATCCGTCATAGCGCTCAGTTGAGTCTGTAACTCGACTTCTGCCCACTCCCCATCAAACCCTGCAAACCGGACTTCCCCCGTCAGCAGCAACTGCATGAGCGCCTGCTTCCGCCGCCCCAGCACCGCGATCAACTGCTCCACCAACCCAATCGCCTCATCCCATGTACTCAAAATCGCCGCAATCTTCCGCTGTTCTTCTAACGAAGGAAGAGGGATTTCCAACAATTGCATTATGCCGATAGGTAATTGCGGTTGAGCCGATCCCGTTAAAAAACTTTTGACTTGCAATTCAAATAATGGTGATTGTAAATAATGATAGAGATAGAGAGGTTCAATCTGCTCTCTGTTTGGCCGCATAATGACCATGCCAGAATTGATTCGAATATTCTCAAAACCAACCCCATCATCATAATATGCTACATTTCCGACCGTACCACGCGTAGTCAAAACGATATCGTACCGTTGTAGTTTACCTTTTCTAAGCTTTCTGTCCTTTTCTTCAGTGACAAAAGAACAGTTCGAGAAATTAAACCCATTACGTGTGACATTTCCTGTATTTAAAAATAAGCAAAATCCTGCATCAAAAAAATCTGCCTGATTTGGATAGTTAGCTCCTCTATCACCATCTATTATCTCAATAGGTGAATTCTTTAGTGTTAGGAATTGCCAATCATTCATCGAGTTCAATACCTTTTTCCAATCCGCGATAATTCATGAAATTGCTAACTTCAATTAACCACTTTTCAAACCATATTATAACTTGACCGCATAAGAACTTTCGTGCTATTATACGAACAAGTGTTTCAATTTTGTTATACGCGCTCGCCCATCCCCATCCAATCACTTTCAGGAGAAAACCCATGCCCCGTCGCTTCTATTCACCCGACGAAAAAGCCAATGCCCTCGAAACCCTCAACCGCTTCGGTCAGGACATCGCCGCCACCGCCCTCAAAACCGGCATCGCCCAGCGCACCCTCTACACATGGCGCACCGAACAGTGGGATCAGCAACGACAGCAGCGGCAGAGCCAACCCCCTCCGCCGCCAATCGAATCGCCAAAGTTTGAATCCACCATCGAAGCCTTCGAATCCCTGCGCTCGCACATGTTCGAAATTCTAAATCGTATTCCCGCTGATTTGTCCCACTACCCACCTTACCTCCAACGGGATCGCCACCTCGCCCGTATCACCGCCTTGGATATTGTCATCAAACTCACCGATTTCCTCGGTTTCCCCGAACCCGAATATGATGAAATCGAGTACGTTCATGAATATATCACCGAAGAACCCGAACCCACTCCCAAAATCACCCACACCTATATCCACGTCCCGCCCCCCACCTACGTTTCCGATGATGCCCTTGATGGCCTCCAACCCGCCTAATCCCGTATTGGTTCCTCCATCCGTTTACGGGGGAGGGCTAGGGTGGGGGTTCTTTCTCCCTCCCTGTTACTATGAGGAGGGTAAGGGTGGGGTATATATTTTCTCCCCTCTCTGTGTCTCTGTGGTAAAAACGCATTTCCTGCCTTTTACTCAGTACTCGGAACTCAGTACTCAGTACTTCTTTTTACTCCAACCCCAACTCCCTCAAATACCCGGCCATCCGGCTTTTCACGTCCGCCAATTTTCCTTCAAGGTCTTGGATTTCCGCTTGAACCGCCTTCAGGTCAATCGTCTCCTCCGCCTCAAAAGTATCCACATAACGCGGGATATTCAGGTTAAAATCGTTCTCACTGATTTCTTCTCGGCTCGCTCGGTACGCATATTTTTCAATCGTTTCCCGCGTCGTGTACGCCTGAACGATCTTTTCGAGGTCACGCTCTCTCAGTTTGTTCTGGTTCGTTCCTGCCTCAAATGCCCTGCTCGCGTCGATAAAAAACACACTATCATCCGGTTTATTTCGTTTAAAAATCAAAATCGCTGCCGGTATGCCCGTCCCGTAAAACAAATTCGCTGGTAACCCGATCACCCCATCCAACAAATTGTCCTCGATCAATTTCTGCCGGATCGTCCCCTCCGAACTCCCTCGGAACAAAACCCCATGAGGCACAATCACCCCCACCCTACCGTTCTCCTGTGCCTCCCGGAACGTAATCTCGATCATGTGGCTGATGAACGCATAATCCCCCTTACTCTTTGGTGGAACTCCGCGCCAGAATCGCCCGTATCGGTCTTTTTCTGCCCCCTCCGAACCCCACTTATCAAGGGAGAACGGTGGGTTCGCCACCACCACATTGAACTTCATCAGGTTATCTCCCTCAAGGATGCGTGGCTCCTTCAGAGTGTCCCCCCAGATGATGTCCCGCGTCGTCACATGCATATCGTGAAGGAGCATATTCATCATGCATAACGCCCATGTGCTCCCGTTCACTTCCTGCCCTCGGATCGAATACTTCTCGCTGTGGATACGCTTCGCGCATTTAATCAGGAGTGAACCCGACCCACATGCTGGGTCACAAATTCGGTCATTTTCTTGGGGATCAAGAAGTCGCGCCAATAACTCGCTCACTTCCGGTGGTGTATAAAACTCACCCGCCTTCTTCCCCGCGTCCGACGCAAATCGCCCGATCAAATACTCGTAGGCGTTTCCAATCACGTCCAAATTCCCGATTCGGCTCGGTCTCAGGTTCAATCGCGGATCATTAAAATCGTTCAGTAAATTCTTGAGGCGCTCGTTCCGTTGGGCTGTTCTCCCCAATGCCGACTCACTGTTGAAGTCGATATTTCTAAAAACGCTGTCCAGCTTTTCCTTGTTTTCCTCTTCGATCTTCTCAAGTGCTATGTTGATCAGTTCGCCGAGGTTCGGTGCGTTCCGGTTCTCATAGAGCGTGTAAAAATCGCTCCCCTTCCCCAACTTAAAAGGCTCCCGGCTCATGCGCCGTTCCACCCGCTCCGTATCCCCACTAAAATCCCGCTCGTACTGCTCTCGGTGATCAAACCACACGTCACTCACGTACTTCACGAATAACATCACCAAAATGTAGTTCTTGTACTCGCTCGGGTCAATTGTCCCTCGGAAGGTATCACACGCCTTCCACACAATCGCGTTAATTTCATCCTGATTTACAGTCGTTACGGTCATAGATATAAAGCTCGTTTTGTAAGGTAAATAGTTCTGTCGGGTCGCTCATTATAAGTGTATTGTATCGCTACTCGCTAATACCAATACTTAAGTTCATCTCCGTCAAAATTCCTCACGCCCAACCGTAAAATTCCCACCTTCCGTTATATAGGCTGTGCCAAAATGAATCAGGTGCTCATTGATCTAGGGAATATCCATGTCCAAGAAAACCGTCCGCCGTAGTATCACCATGACTCCCGAAATGCGTGACCGTCTGATGCTTCTGGTCAGTAAACACCCCCGTGATACCACCGAGGCCGACCTCATCCGTGAAGCCATTCGCCTCTATCTGGATACTCAAGAAGACATCATTGGAAGTCGTAAACACTTTCAAAAGTCGCTTCAAGAACGCCTTGATAAATTGGAATCCAGTGTCACCTTCCACCTGAATGTCCTCATCTACCTTCTCGCCTCACTTGAATCCAATATTGATCCCCAACTCATCGCTCAGGCTATTATCGCCTCCAAGCGTGATGGGGATACCCTGCTCGCCCAAATCAAAGCCGTCCGTGACATGAAATGAAGGCTATTATCGTCACCGATTTCGCCTACAAAGGCCCGAAGCGCAAAGGTCGTGGAACGGGTCATCAAGGGCTTCGCGCCACCCTCAAATATCTCCAATATCGAGATACTCGGGACGATCCCTTTCAACAATCTGATAATCCTGAACGCTGGGTCGATCATGGTCTCGGTCAACATTATCGTGCCATCTTCGAAACCTGTGATCAGCTCCAAAGTAAACACGTTCTCGCATGGACGTGGGTCATTTCACCCGCTCCTGACCTCATGGCTTTGGTTCCCGAAGAATATCGTCGTGATTTGGTTCTCAATCTCACTGAACACATCGTCGAAGATTTTTATACCCAACGGGGTTTTGAAGTTCCCGAATACAGTTATGTTTTACATGATCGCCTGACCGAACCTGAGGATGACTCCAACCCACTCCAACAATTACACACCCACGTTGTCCTCCCCGGAACTGCGCCCCTTCCTGGAAGTGATCGTCAGGCCGTTTATAATAATAAGGAGAAAGGCCATGATGCCCTGTTCCGTGAGATCGCCAGTCAGCACTTTACCGAGGCGCTAGATGATCTGGTTGGCCCGACATGGCATCGTCTCCGCGAGGAAGAACCCCAAATTGAGTCACTCGATCCAAATGACCTTAATACATGGTTTCCAGATCAATGAGGGTTATTGACACTTGAGACGTTGCTTTAGACGCTTGCTGGTTCGCAAGGTCAAACGCTTGATGTAACGGGGTGTTACACGTCCATTGAGTGTGCCGGTAGATGTTCCCCGGTCAATAAGCTGTGTTTCAATGACAAAGAGGTGTTCCAACTCAATCCGATAGCCCTGCGCCAGACTTTCAGCCCAGACCTCCATCAAGCTTTCCACCACCACCCGCACTTCACGATTTTTCAAGCGGGTGCGCCGTCCAATTTCATAGACCATCAGATTCTTAGTTAAGGTTGTCACTTTACCGGTTCTCCATTTATAACTGGTTTCTGGCGCTGTGTACGCAGCTCATTCATGCTTACCATTTTTACCTGCCCGCCCGCTTGTTCCTGTGTCTGTAAAGCAATCTTTGCCATAAGGATCGAGGCCGCTTGATCCAAAACGGGATTGCTGGTTGCAGTCACCTCTTTGGCTAGCACTTCTACCGATGGAATCACGCTGACTGCCATTTCTGAAGATGTCCAATCCAGCGAAATACCCCGTTCGAGGAGCAGGGGTTGTACCTCACGCGCCGCATGAAGCCGTTGCTTCCAATCCTCGCGCTCGTAGAAGCGCGTTAGCCGGCCATTTAGCACGACTTGAGTGGCAAAGCCCGCTTCCACATACCTTGCGAAAATTGTACAGTTACCCACCTGTGGGGTAACCACTTCATCGTCCGTCAATAAAGGACGCTGGCGGAGATGGCTGTTGGGATCATCGGTATTCGCATCCGTGGTCGCCGTTCCACTGGCTTTGCTGTAGAACTCCGCTGTATCCGCATCACAGCCTCCGTATATCACCTGCGTTGCCAGGCCGGTGAACAAGGCTTGTGTCCCTTCATTGCCGTAGATCATATGGAACTGCCCCTTGGTTTGGGCACCAATCATGATCGAAATGCGGCGCTTGCGAACGAGGTTCACATCCGCTACCAAACTATCGAGCTTGCCCAGTGTCGGAAACTCGTCGAGGATCACGCCAACAGGTACGGGCAGTGGCCCTTTGTTGCGCTCACCGATGGTATCGAGATCCAACATCAGCTTACGCAGTGTCGCACCTAAGTAGGAGGCGTAAACCGCACGCATCCGTCCGGGACAGGTCAACACGACCACAGTAGGCTGCTCGACAATCAGTTCAGTATCGAAGTCGGAAGTCGAAGTATTGTTGCGTACATCGGTGGAAGCCCAACCGGTGAGGGCGGTTGCTAAGGTTGCCACCACATTCGAGGCCACCTTGCCATCTGACCCGACTGAGGCAATGAAGCTGTTCGCCAAAAGCGCGGAATCATCCTTCGTAGAAGCCAGCTTCTGAGCCAAACCCTTCAGGTCATTCATGGCGTTGTAGATTTCACCAAGGTTGGGGAACCGAATCAGACAAGCCGCTAGCAGTGCCGCCGCACTATCTGTCCAGAAGCGGTTGTCCCCTGCCGCCGAGGGCACTAGCACATCCGCAATGGCGCGGGCATCGGAAACATTATCAATCCCTTCGGCGAGATTGTAGCGAGGACCAACGGCGCTGGTCGGATCATGAACCACCACCAGATGGCGCGTGACTGCGGCATACTTGAGGATGTGACCCGTAATTTCACCCTGCGGATCAGCCACAATGAGAGAATGTCCTGCCAACATCCGGTCGGCTATGGCAGGCAGGATAATTCCTTGGGTTTTACCCGAACCGGGGCCACCGAGTGTCAGGATACCCCGTGCCACATCTTCACCACTAAATGAGAACCGTCCCATGCCGAGATCGAGGCGGCGTTTATCCTCGCCCCAGAATGCGCCCAGCAAGGTCAAACCCTCCTTATCTTCACGGCGGAAACGTTTGTACTCACGCATCGTGCAGAAATGCGACGAACCGAGTGCGCCGCGTTTGACCTGCGGATTACGGAGGCGATCCACTCGTTCACGCAGCCAGCCACCATTCTTAATGCCGCTGTGCAGCCCGATAGTCACGAAGAACCATAACATAACCAGCATTATGCCAAACAGGAACAGGCGCATGGCATTCACATTGGGTGGTGCACCGTTGAGGAGCTGGACAAAACGACTCGTCACTTGTCGTCCACGTATGGGCTGCACCGCCACAGTCCCCAACAATATGAGATAGAGCGCAGAAACCCCCAGCAAAACAACGCCATACGCCAGTAATTGTGCGCCGCGTTTCCAGCTCATCCCGCTGGGTGCGTCGCTGGTGCGCTGGATACCGGCTCCGAGCAGTGCGCTCACGACAATCGGTGCGAGTAGAGTCAAACATAGCAAAGGGGCGAGGCAGCCGCCCAGCAGGGTACGCCCCTCCGTGAACAACCAATAGAACATGAACAATGCCTTCTATTCAGCGATTCCGATTCATCCTCACGTCCACCGTCGCGACTCAATCAGCGCAGTCGCGTTCGGCTAGAAATCCAATTCCGGTGTAGTAGGGGTCATCCCCGCTTCATCCTGCTTATCCAGCGGTTGCGCCGGGTTCACCGATACTCCCTCAGCCTCAATGCGGGCATCATGCTCGGCATTCGGGTTATAGAGATGCCAATCTGACGGGTCCCTCGTGAGCGTTAAATCATCATTCTGGTAGGCTTTGAGGTCATCCCCTTCCAAAATCTTCCATGCCACCGGCAGTCCTTCCAACCGTGCTACTTCTTCAGCCAGTTCCGGTCCATCGAGTACCCCCGGCATCAGATAGCCGTTGAATTCCTGACCGAATTTTTCAGCAGCGGTAGGGGTTTCAAAGTGCGCCATCTCCAACAGCTTAAAGGGCTCATCTGGCACTACTGCTGGAATGGACGCGGCCTCTAGATCACGTTCAATACCGGGGTAGACCACCATCTGCAAGGCATGACCTAGGGCTTGTCCGTCCAAGTCATTGACCGGCAGCGTGTCCAGCCGCCAATAGGGGTTCTCGACCGCCGATGGCACAGGATCTTCAATCCGCTCACCTCCCGTATTCCAGTAAGGATTGATCTCCCCTTCCAACTGCTGCGCCAATGTTTCGAAGCGGTCAGATGGTCCCTGCGTGAACAAACGTGGGTCGGCTCGATTCCCGTCCAACCAGCCGTTCTGTATGGCCGTGAGTTCTGCTTTGTGCATCATGGCTTCCAGTCCACGCTCATCATAGACTTCGAGCAGCCCATCCCGTGCTTGCTGCGCCTGTTCGTGTCCACTCTCATCGTCTGAATCGTAGGTGTTGAGGGTGACAGATTGCATCCCTAAAGAACCACCGGGTTCTTTCCAGTACTTCTCGACGGCCAGTTCTTCAGTCCACGGATCAGCGCCCTGTACCAGCACGGCATAATTCACACTGTCATTCACCGGTTGGAGTAGTTCAAGAGAAGAGTGCTCGAAAGTCGCTTCAAACCACGCCGCACCTTCTCGTACAGCATGGGTCTCAAGCTCGAAAGCAGCGGAATCGGCCCATGAACGAGCCTGTATTGGATGATCGAGGGCTTCCGTTTCGAGAAAGATAGGGGTATCAGGTTCTGTATCCATTTCCGAGAACTCCAGTTCCCGTTCGCGGAGGGTGGCGAACGGATCTGGTGGTCCCTGAGTGAATAGCCGTGGATCATCGCGATCCGGATTGATGACGCGTGCTTCGATACCGGCGAGTTCCACCAGCATCATGGCTGCTTGCAAATCGCCTTTATCGAGCAGATCATGGGCGGTTTCAGCATTGGCTCGTGCAGTCTCCCAATCCGGTTGGGGGATAAGCAGTCGTTCGTACTCATGGTCTTCTTCGCCCCATGACTTCGTCACATCCAAACGCGAGGCGCCGTTGGCCGCAATCGCGTCAACACTGTAGTCTACTGTTTGTAAGCGTTCTTCTTTGGGCATCATTTGCTCCATCGCTCGTTGGCGTTTGGTCGTGAAGGGATCGGAAGGCGCATCCTTCTCAAAGAACACACGCGGGTCGTGACGGTTCGAGTCGAGATAGCCACCCGCCACTGCCATACGCTCCGCTTGATTCAGCGCCGCTTCTGTCCCATGTGTTTTCAGTACATTTTGTAATTCAGTCTCATCGGTCTGCGCTTCATCCCACATGCCGTATTCAGCAATGGTGAAGGTGTCGAAACGCCGTTCGTCCCCATCCGTCCACGTTTTAACGGCTTCGAGTGAAGGGGCATTGTTCGGACCAACACCATAGCCAAAGTAGTAATTGGCTTCATTTGTTGGGTCGCTCTGCTCCACCTTCTGGTTTTCGTCCGGTGCAGTGGATGCGGCAACGCTATTCAAATAATCCGGATTTTGAGCGACTGTATCCAAGTGCTGCATCAAGCGATTGGATTTTTCACGACTCGAAAGCGGTTCAGGGCTCTTCATGATCACCTCCAATCACCATTGGCTTAAACTGCTGATCGCCGACGGGTGTGAACACTCCCACCGGGATAAAGGAGGTCAGCGGCTGGATGGTGCGTTGAATGAGGAGACGCACCGCCATTGAACGCTTGACCTGCCAATCATCCGCCAACTGCTGTAAACGAAGATCTTCATCCGGGCTGAGGCGGACACTGAAGCGGGACGATTTGGACTCGCTCATAATTCCATCTCCCAGTTGTCACGGGTGTAATCGGCAATGTCTTGTGTGGCATCCGGTTCGAGCGGCACACCGTGTTCTTTTTCCCACAACTCACGCTGATCAGTGGCCAGTGCCATGCCTTCTGCCGCATCAAAGCAGTGGTATATCCCACCCTTCTGAGCCACTTCAATCAGGTACTCGGCGGCGGTATAGGCTTTGTCCCATTCCCCCGGCACACAGGGCGCAAGTTGGGCTTCCATCTCCCCCGTTTCAGGATTGCGCCCCAAAGACAAGATGCTGGTGACGCAGTTTTCGCGATCTTCTTTGTCAGGTTGGAAAACCCCGATCCAGTAAGCGGTTCCAGTTTCGGCATCGTAAAACGGCGGAGGGTCTTGAGAAGGATTGAAGCCATCGGCTTCAATGCCAATCGCGTTCAAGGCTTGAAAGGCCGATTGATCTTCAACGGTTGGCCCGATGCCACCGAGTTCAATGGCGGTCTGAACCAACGGATCCGTCAGATAGTCAGGGGGTTCATCCCGTCCGGCGATGCTGCCATCATCCAAATCGCGCAGGTGTTCGTAGGCAAGGTATTCTTCCGGCGCTGCACTGCGCCACTGCACCGATTCGGTATTCATCACCAAAGCTTGCTGTTCAGCAAAGTCATGCACTTGATAGGCAGCCAACCCCTGATCATGAATTTGATCGCTGAGGGTGTGGTAGTAAGCCGCTGCGACATCGACATCCTCAAATGAGGCAATCGGCAGATAGCTCCCACCTAGATCGCCCGTATTGACATTGGCATACACATCCATCGCGCCAATCTCATAGCGGGTGCTGTCGTCGGTTTCGCGCTCGACACCAATCAAACGGGCATCGTGCCAACCCCAGTTTTCATCCAGCGGTTCGGGCCGTTCAAAGCCCTGCAACCCATCCTGCGAGGGCGGCACGTCCAGCAAGTCCTCAATATCTTTGGGCACGAAACGATCATCATCAGGCAGCCAGGGATCGTTGAGCGCGGTATAGTCCAAATCGTCGGGAACACCGGTGAAAAGATCATCCGGAAAGGGATCAGCGGGCATAAAATAGGGTTCATCAGGTGATCCCCAATCGTCATAATCCAATGGCGGTGGTTCTGGTATGAGATCATTGGCACTCATAGGCTTACTCCTGTGCCGTATGCAGCATCAGCGGTTTGGGAGCAGAGTGTCCTTTGAGCTTTGCTAAGGCAACCTCCGTTGCTTTCACTACTTGAGGTTGAAAGCCTTCCCAGAACCCGCGCAGGACATCAAGGCGGGTGGTATCGCCTGCGGCAATCCCGTCGAGCTGCTCTTCTAACCGTGCGGTGTAGTCATAAGCCAACACCCCGGCGAAATGAGTGGTTAGAAAATCGCACAGTTGCAGCCCATTTTCAGAAGGAACCAGCCGCTTTTGACTGAGCTTAACGTAAGCTTTATCCTTCACCGTTTTGACCATGCTGGCGTAGGTGGACGGTCGTCCAATCCCCCGCTGTTCCAGTGCCTGAACCAATCCCGCTTCGGTGTAGCGGGCGGGTGCCCTGGTCTGGTGTTCCTCGACCTGCGGCGTGACCAGTTTGAGCGGTTGGTTTTCGGTCAACAGCGGCAGTGTCGTGTCCCTTTCCGCGCCGTCGCCCTCGTCTGCCGGTTCTTGATAGACTTTGAGAAAACCATCGAACAGCAGCGAACGCCCCTGCGCCCGGAATTCCATGGGAAACGGCTGCCCTTGTACTTTGCCGGCATAAATGACCGCACCCGTGAGGCTGTAGAGGGCCGGAGCCATCTGGGAGGCCATGAAGCGCTTCCAAATGAGGTCATACAATGCCGCGCCATCCCCTTTGGCCCCCTGTGGTAGGCGATGGATGTCGGTTGGGCGGATGGCTTCGTGGGCTTCTTGAGCGTTAGCCGTTTTCACGGTGTAGGTGGGGGGTTCAGATGGCAGATAGTCCGCGCCATGCTCACGGGTGATGTAGTCACGGGAGGCGGTCTGGGCTTCGGCTGCGACCGATACCCCATCCGTTCGCATATAGGTGATTAATCCCTGTTCGTAGAGGGTCTGTGCCAGTGCCATCGTCTTTTCAGGCGACAACCCCAAGCCTTTGGAGGCCGCCTGTTGAAGCGCTGCGGTGGTGAACGGCGGCAAGGGATGCCGCGACTTAACGGTGCGTCCGCTGTTCCCCACCCAGAACTGTGCCTGACTGAGCAGCTCCACCAGTTTGTCCAACCGGTCACGGGTCTTGAAAGTGCTGTCTGCCCCTTTAATCTGGTACAGCTTGGCCGTGAATTCTTCCGCATCGACAGTCAATTTCAGCCCCAGTGTCCAATAGTTTTCAGGGTCGAAGCTTTCAATCTCGCGTTCGCGTTCGACCACCAACC
>JACDGI010000129.1:9894-13654 GCA_013821665.1 Anaerolineae bacterium | reverse complement strand
TGGGGATAAAGGCAGCAGCAAAGGTCAGCAGCAATCCTGCACCTAATGCCACCAACCCGGACGAGGCCAACTGCGGTAGATTGGCAATAGACAGAGCGCTTGTTCCCAATGCCAAGGCCACACCGGCTGTACCGAGGATCAGTCCCAGTATCGAACCACCGATTGCCAGCAATATAGAGGTTGCGGCCACAATCGCCATAATCTGCCGGGGTGTAGCGCCGCGTGTCCGCAGGAGGCCAAATTCCCGCCGTTGGGCTTCCGCAAAGAGTTCTGCTGCGAACTTACTCAAATAAGCGGCGAGTGCCACCCCCGGCAGTCCCAAAAAGATCAGCAGAATCTTGGCGCTCAAGATGTCCGAACCGGCTGATTTGAAGGCCGTTTCCAAATTATCGACCACTCGCAGTTGTCCGGTAAATTGGCGCTCGATTAGACGACGCAGGGCAATTACTTGACTGTTGGCTTGGGTCGGATTAGGAGATAGCGTATCACGATCAATACGCATGTGAAGCTGCGGGTCAAGGGCATAGACTTGTGTCGTCGTGGTGCCGGTTGTCAGAGTCGTGGGGGGCAGCGCCTTCAATCCATCGTACAGATTGGCTTTGAACCAGTTGATGTCTACAAACACGACATTAGCGACTAAGGCATTTTCAGCTTCTCCTGCGGCAAACAATGGATCAGCATTGGAAGTATCTACAACGCCGGTCACGGGGAGTTCAATGGTTTTGTCGATGCCTTTGAAAGTCATACTCAGCCTATCGCCGACTTTAATTTGCTGGGCAATCGCCATCACTTCGCTAATCATGACTCCTTTGGGATCAAATGTTCCTTGACTGATGTTGAGCAGCTCAAAGGTCTGAAGATAGGTAGGGGTGATGGCGAACATGCGTCCGGCAGGTGTGCCTTGTGCCACACCGATTTTGTTGGCGGTCGCAAAATCAGCACTAATAACCGGTTCAACTGCTTTGATACCCTCTATAGTGGTCAAGTCTTGCGCGGATTGAATCACATTCAGATCAGGCGTGATGGCATGTCCGACCATATCCAGTTGAACCGGAGCTAGCGCAAGGGTCGTCATGCGTCGGGCAGAGGCATCCACGAAGAATAAGATGCTGGCGAATAGACCAACCGCCAGCGCCAATCCAAATAAATAGGTCAGGGTGCGTCCGGGGATACGCCATACCAATCGGAGAGCATAGGTCAATAGACTAATCATGTTGAAGGGTATCTCCCTGTACCTGTAAATGGCCGTCTTTCAGGTGCAATATGCGTTTAGCGCGGCGGGCCGATTCAGGATCATGGGTCACCATCACCAGTGTCAAGCCTTCTTCCTCACCGAGATGGGTCAGCACATCCAAGATTTCGGCAGCGGTGGCGCTGTCCAAATTACCAGTGGGTTCGTCTGCCAGCAACACCAGTGGACGACTGGCTAGCGCTCTTGCAATTCCCACCCGCTGCTGCTGTCCGCCCGATAGTTCGTCGGGAAAATGCTGAGCTTTATCACTCAAGCCAACTTTTGCCAGCAAGGATTGAGCGCGTTCTACCCGTTCTTGCAGCGGTACACCCGCCACCAGTAAGGGAAACATCACATTTTCGAGCGCCGTCAGTACCGGGAACAGGTCATAGCCTTGAAAGATGAAGCCCAGTGTATGCCGTCGGAGTTCAGCACTCTCATTTTCTTTGAGTCCTGCCAAAGATTGACCGTTCAGCAAGACTTCTCCGCGCGTTGGTGTATCCAAACCACCCAAGAGGTTGAGTAGAGTGCTTTTACCGCTGCCACTGGGTCCCATGATGGCGACGAATTCACCTGAAACAATTTGCAGACTGACATCGCATAGGGCGGTCACTTCATCCTTCCCCATGCGATAGGCACGGGTCAGGTGGTCAGTCTGGAGGACATACGAGTTAAGCATAAGCCACCACCATTTCTTCACGGAGTTGGCCATCGCTAATGTGAACTTGTCGTTCGGCACGCACCGCTACAGATGGATTATGGGTTACTACAATCAGAGTTAGGCCACGTTCAACATTCAGTCTTTTGAGCAGTGCCATAATGCTGTCAGACGTTGCACTGTCGAGTTCGCCCGTGAGTTCATCGGCCAGCAGCAAATCGGGTTCGTTCGCCAGAGCCACCGCAATGGCTACCCGCTGCCGTTCACCCCCTGAGAGTTGATTCGGGCGATGATGGAGCCGTTCACCTAAACCCACTTCAATCAAGAGCGATTTGGCTCGGCGGTAAGCATTGTGATGGCCTTCTAAGGTCATGGGCAGGGCCACATTTTCGCTGGCTGTCAGAAAGGGAATGAGGTTTTCGGCCTGAAAGACAATGCCAATATGCTGGCGGCGGAACATGGCTCGTTGGCCTTCATTGAGGCGCAAGAGATCGGTGTCATTGATGATAATGCGGCCTGCGCTCGGTACAGCCAGACCACCGATGAGATTCATGAGTGTACTCTTGCCACTGCCCGAACGTCCTTGTATGGCGACAAACGCACCGCGTTCGACCGTCAAAGTTGCACCGCGCAGGGCGACAGTTTCCACATCACCTTCTTTGTAAATCTTGAACACATCTTGGATAGTTAGCGTAGGGATTGAAGTATTCATAACAGCCCTTACTTGACCACTAGATAGGTCAGCGCGGTATCGCGGACACCATCCGGGTCAAATTGGTTGATGGGTTCCGTTTCAGTCACAATCACCAACCGGCCACTGCTATCCACCAGATAGTAGCGATCTGTGCGGGCATGAACCGGTTTTTCGGTCACAATCGACTTACCCGCGTCCCATTCGTAGCCTAAAATCTCCGCACCAGTGACCGCAGCCGAGGCTTTCAGATAAACCTGCTTATAACCGGGGCTAATCGCTTGGACGTTGGCCTCATCGGCCTGCACATAAGCCATGAGGTCTGTTGGCACACTATCTTTGACAATCTGCACGGCGATAGAAGAATCGTGTGCCGTAAAGCATGCGCCGTTGTGGAAAGTCGTTTCCTGCGACCAGCTATGGGGATAATCGATACTGAAGCCCTGGGTGCTGTCACGATAGGTTGTCAGCGCTTCATCACCCATCTCGCCGGAATTATTTTCAGCGGCAGTTTGGGTAGGCGGAGCAACTACAAGGTTTGGTGCTTGGGTTACGGTAGCTATAGGTGTGGAGTCAACTGGCGCACTTGCCTCGGCCATCACCCGGCTAGTGTTGATTACAAGGGAATCAATGAAACCACATTGTGTAGTGATAGCTGCCATACTGGCTACCGGTGTTGTTGCTTCAGCGTCAATAGTCATGGAGGGGATGAGGATACCAACATCAATAATCACAACGGCTGCCAATGCAATTGCAAAAAATAGAAAAAACTTATGTTGCTTCATGTTAGCCTCGCTGTTTCATAGTCCGTAACAACGAGACTAAAGGTGAAAAGTTAAATGGAGTTTAAACGGAAAGATGTTAAATGGATCGTGTTGCGTAATCGATCGCGATTTCGGTTTCCAGTAACATGTCAAATAGGCCGTTGCGGCGAAATTAAAGGCAGCCCAATGCGCTTGCTCAACGATTTAGACCAAAAAAACGCAATCTGGTAAAAATCATCGCCCATGAACGTCTCACACAGTGCGTGACGATAACCTCCGCGTAAAACTACCCTTTCACTTTTGATTTAGTTTCTGACTTTTTGATTACTGAGTTGTGTGTCAATCACAGTATAATGAGCATCCCGCTAATGTGAGTTCATTCGTATAGGATCTCAACAATGTCTACCGAACTAATC
>JACDGI010000129.1:0-9884 GCA_013821665.1 Anaerolineae bacterium | reverse complement strand
CGGAAATGCAATACGGGTTAACGGAGACTATGTCCACGCGCCATTGACGACATTAGGGGAGCATCAAGCGGCACAAACCGGAGAATACCTATCCAGAATGCAGCCCTCGCTTGACGGTTTTTATACCAGTCCACTACGACGTGCCAAAGAAACCGCTGCAATTATTGGCTCAAAGCTCAGCAAGACACCAGAAGTTAAAAATGGGATTCAAGAAGTAGAGGGACTAGAAGTAGTAGCCCTCACAGTACTTGAAACACTGTCAATATTTGACTTTGTGGAAGATTATCTCGATGCTCATGCGGGTAAGCCTATACACTGGCCGATTCAGGGCCGCGTTTCTAAGGCCATAATAGAAATGGTCGAAGCGCATCCAAATCAGCGAATAGTTGCAGTTGCCCATGCGGGTACTATCTCCTCTGTACTCGCGTGGGCTTTTCCCGAGCAAAGACTGCAATGGTGGACGACACTGGTGGGCAATTGTTCGCTCACACGGCTTCGTGTGGACGGGGCACAGATCGAACTTCTGAGCGTCAATGAAACCCAACACCTTGTCGCAGAGATAACAACTGTACAGCCACCAGATCGCGCTGTTCAAGTAACCAAACAGGTCATGAAAACTGTGAAGCCGACTGCCAAAGCCCCAAATGCCAAATAATACCAAATCAATTAATGAGTTTGGTTATAGACCTGCAACCAGTTGGAAGCAATTAACTCTTGGGCCTTTTGAAGCGACATGGTACCGTTGCAAACTTGTGCATGAAGATAGTTTTCGATGCCATCTTTTTCATGAAAGCCCGGTTTGGGAGCGGCGAGTTCAGGCCATAAATTTGAAATATCGTTTGAGCCGCCGAGTTCGAGGCTGATGAGATGGTCAACTTCGTACTGCCCACTGAAATGACTTGCGATAGCGTATTCGGCATAAACTTGATCTTTTTCTGAAGTTGGAACATTCCGCACCGATGAACTATAACCGGGCGTACAAATCTGCTGTACCGTCGCGTCTGGGATAATTGCACCGGGCGTACAGGCTTTGTCCTGCAATCCACCCGAGGCCACACAATTAGTACTTTTGCTCGGTTGTCCTATATTTGCAGGCTGGTCGCCCGCATTGGATGAGCTACCTTGTCCGGGAGCAAGCACCGTCCCTCCCTTACCGGAACTAGCATTGGTAAGCGCATAAATAACCAATAATACAGCAATGAATATGCCAAATAAGCGGCGGCCAAGGGTCGTGAACTGTGAACTCTGTTGTGAAGATTGTTTAGACATCGCACGTACTCATAATATCTTTTTAACTATTTCTACGGAGCAATCGACTGGAAATCTGTAGTGATGCGTTGAAAGCCTTGCCAATCCTTATCTGCAAACTGTTGACGCATGCGGCTTTCGATGCGTTCGGTGCTGGCCTTTACCTCCGCCTCTAAGCCCTTACCATAAGCAGTCAAATAAATCTTCACCGCCCGACGATCTGCCGGATGTGAATGGCGCTCAATCAACCGCTTGTTTTGAAGTTTGTCTAATATGGGTGTAAAGGATGTTGCAGGCCGTCCTACGCCTTGTGCCAACCGGCTTGGCATTTGGCCATCTTGTTCATATAAGAGTCGAAGAATGTACGATTCAATGATGACCAGTCCCAATGGTTCTAGCTCTCGATTGTAGATTGCATCCAAATTGCGGAGTGCAATATCGATATTACACCAGGCAGAACCGCCAAAACGTAACCCGTCCATTTTCACCTTCTACACTAGAATATTGAATTTCTATAAGCAATTCTCATAGCATATACTGTCTTAGATGAAGGCCAGATGAAATGACTCGGGATATTCATAATTTTCAGATTTCATGATTTTTGCACGTCAAATGCGAGTGTTATTGTAGGCTGACTCACATGTTGGATTTTCCTAGAGCCTGTTATACACTTTAACACTCATGGCGAACGGGAGCATAACCCTGCTGGGACTTGAACCAGTTAGCACCCGCTTAGTCTATTCGACAGACCAAAATCGAGAACAGAAAATTCGTCATTGAAGTAAAGATATCCTCATTAATCGGAAAGTAATCTTTTGCGAACACCCTAATTGGATTCGAACATTCATAGGCAAGAAAAGAGCGCTTATAAAGCGCTTTTTCCCGTGTATGAACCAGATAAGACCCAATCCGAACCACTCCTCAAGTATAAAACCGTAATTTTTCTCCAGCAATTGACATTTCCTCAGAACGCAAATCTTGTGCGTCTCTCGAACAAACACTGATTTGGCTTTTCGGTAGGACGAGAGAGGGGTTAGCTCCCTCGATCCACCTTGAAGTACCGTCGCGGAGGCTAACGGCGCTCCTACCCACGAGAATAACATGGGTTGGCAGTTCGTTGATTTCGTGAGCGGTTTTGTTCGATCAACTTCAGTTTGCGGAGGAAACCCAATCATGACTCGTGTTTTCGTTTTCACCAATCACAAAGGGGGTGTCGGGAAATCGACATCCGCCACCAATACCGCGCTTGGTATTGCAGGAATGCTGCGACGCGCAGGCGCACCCAATTCTCGTGTCCTACTGATTGACACTGACAGTCAGGCACACGCCACCCTCGTCACAACGGGAACGAAGGACTATGGTGCAGACAACAGCCTGTATACGGTTCTGATGGCAGATCGGCAGAACGCAGCACAAACTCTTCTGAGTTGCATTGTGCAATCGACCTGGGATGCTGACTTACACGTTCTACCTGCCTCCCCCATGCTTGAAGGCGCAGAGCGTGAATTGATGGGCATTGCTGGTGCGCCTTATCGTCTCGCTGACCCTTTGAGCCGCATCGCCACCCGCTATGCTGCCATCATCATCGACACTCGTCCATCTTTTTCACTCATGACTGAAATGGGCTTGATTGCCGCGACAGATGCGATTGTTCCCGTCGAGCCGCGTTATCTAGAAACCGTTGGGTTGATGAGCGTCATCGGGAAAATCAATGACATCCGCGAAGGCTGGCGACAGCCAAACCTGCGGGTCAGCGGCATTCTGGTCACGAAGATGAACGCTCGCATCCGGGGACACAACCACCTGCTGAACGAACTCAAAACACACACCGTCTTGGGTAAGCTGCTGGTTGGCATTATTCCAGCGAACGAAGCAGTGTCCTATGCCCATCAGAACCATCAAAGTGTCTTCAATTACGACCCTCAAGCACCAGCGAGTAAGGCATACGCACAGTTCGTCGGCAAACTCGTACAGCGTATGGCGAAGGAGGGTGTCTAATGCCACCCAAGAACCAAACCCAGCGAATTGATGAGCTACTCGGCGGCGTGACCGAGGAACTGCTGATGGGGAATCCACAGCAGTTCGAGGATAACAGTATCCGGGTGGAACGCCTCCTACTGGAGATGGTGCGCCCTGATCCGGTGCAACCACGTCGGGTACTGCCCGAACAACTTCATTTCGCGTTCCACAGTAATCGTCTCACACCCACACAGGCGCTCAAAGAACTGGTTCAGCTTGTCCAGATAGCCGCTCGCCAACGGGGGCGACCTTTCAACAATGTATTGGAACTGCTGCCCAACCCCGATGATGAGAGTGATGAAGAACAGTCCATTCATCTCTCACCTGAAGAACAACTTCTGCGTGATTTAGTTAACCTCGCCATCACGATCCGCGATGATGGACAGGTCAATCCGCTGACGGTGGTGGATGTCTCACAAGGAGTCACGCAGCAGTTTCGCATTGAAACAGGCGAACGTCGCTACTGGGCGACTTGGCTGCTGCGTGATTTCATATCCAGCTACAACGGTGATGGCATGATTCCCAGCATCATCATCCCAATAGAACGTTCATCGGTCTTTCGGCAAGCAAAAGAGAACACTGCCCGCAGTGGACTTTCTGCGATAGCAATGGCGCGACAGTCAGCATTGCTTCTGCTAACTGTGCATGGCTACGAGATTCCATCCCATGTGGTATCGAACGATTTCTACCGTCAAGCGCTCGATCTCGATTTACGTAGTAAGCGCGAATATACCGAGGCAATCTTGAGCGCTATGGGTGGGGTGAAGAAAGGCTATTTAAGTTACATCAAAAACCTGCTGAAGTTATCAGATGAAGCATTAGAACTGGCTGACCGTCACAATATCGAAGAATACAAACTGCGTTATGTTGTAACGGTTTCTCCAGAATTCCACTCAGAGATCGTTCGTCAAATCATTGACTTCAATCTAACCAGCAAGCAAGTGAAGGAATTGTGTGAGGCCGATGGTTTATTAGCCAACGGCCCTGATCCTATAGAAAAACTCCCGGCGCAAGCTGTCAGAGTGGCGAAAGTCACTCAATCCATTAGTTCAACTGCCCCACAGGATATTGCTCGTGCTTTGATGCAACAAGAAGGCGATATCACTATTGCACGCGCCCGTCTTCATGCTCTGCAAAAGTTGTTGTCCGAAGCAGAACATTATTTGAAGAGCGAGTAAAAGGTTCACGCGCGTGAACCTTTTTTGGAGTAAACCAGGATGAAACAAGTTCGCGGTCCACCCTAAATAAAGAAAAAGCCCACTTCACACGAGGCGGGTGGGCGGCAGGCGGATGATACATTGGCGAAATCAGCACTCACACTGTATCACAACCTCCGATCTCCCGCAACTGATTTTTGAGCTTCGTCGTGTTTTTCTAACACGACCTTTATTCAACTATGCCTGTTGCCTGGAGGTTTTTGAGATGACACTTGATTTGGAGCAAATACGCTCCTGTAACCCCATTGAGGAAGTAGTCGCGGAGAAATTCGCGTTGAAAAAGTCGGGTTCGCGCTTCATGGGTATTGAGCATGACAGTTTAGTGGTCGTACCCAACACGGGATTTTATTTCTGGAATTCACGCGGCGAACACGGCGATGTGTTTGATTTTGTTGGACGGCATCTGCTGTCGTTGGGCGCATGGAACAATCGTGACGCAGTACAATTTATGGAAGTGGTGCGCTATCTGGCGCAGCGTGCGGGCATCACACTCGAAGAAAATATCAATTTTAAGAATTCACACGCATGTGCAGAACGGCAGCTTGTGCAACGTTTGCACGAAGCGCTCTTGAACATCCCTGCCGCACTCACCTATGTCATCGAGAAGCGCGGTTGGCAGTTATCTACTATCAAGGCGGCACGGCTGGGGTTTATGCTGACGGATAAACGTCCACTGCTGGCTGACTTGAACCTGCCAGACAACTGGCGGATAGTGATCCAGAAATTCCCACCCAATATGATCGTCTACATTCATATCGAGCAAGGACGGCTGAAGTATCTCAGTGGGCGCAGCATTGAAGGCAAGAAACACTACAACCCGCCCCGCGACATCATCGGTGAACGCCAGCCGTACTACAATCATCTGTACAGCCCACAGGCAGAACAGGTCGTGATCGTCGAAGGTCAGGCAGATGCTGTCACCTTTGCCGAATGGGGGATTGCAGCGGTTGCCATCGGTGGGATGCAGGCAGCGGATGATCTACTCAATCGGCTGAAAACCCATCCCCGCCTGTTCGTCGCACTGGACAATACTGACGATGCCCGCGCCAAAAGTCGGAGCCTGGCACTGACACTAAAAGGTGAAACCTATCTGCCAACTCTGCCAGCCGAAATGAAAGATGTGAACGAATGGCTGCAAAAAGGGGCAGCAGCCGAGGACGCACTGGCGCTGCTTAACAAAGCGGAAAACTGGCTGGCGTTTGAAGTGCAGCAGATCGCCTCATTGGAAGGATTGGCAAGACAGGATGCAATTCGCACGCTGTTCACCCATGCCGCTGGATTGGACGATTTCGCACTGGTGGAGTTCAAAAACCTGATGGCGAAGATTGAGGTGAAGGGGAGCAGCTTTAGCGAGATGTATAAGGCGGCTCAATCTCAGAAGGAAAAGACGGAAGGTGAAGATATGCCCGAAGTGTTAAGCGACAGTATCCCGATTCTATCCCCGGCGCTGGGTTTTCGTCGGGATGTGGCAATGGTTACAGTGTCGGTGATTGAACGCACGAAAGGGAATAAGCTGAATACGCAACCCTATCTCGTCACCAGTACCCGTGAACTACTGCGGTTAGCGGACGAACAGATCATGACCATCAACAATCAGGAAGTGGCATTGAAGGTCATCCCTGAAGGCTCGGAGTTCCTGATGCGCTGGCGCTATGGTGACATCCGGCGTTTCCTGGAAGGCGAAACTTCGGTGCCCGCCGACGTGTTCAACGCGATCCATCAATTGTTCACGACCTATGTCGATTTTCGCTCAGAAGTAGAGAGTCGGATTCTGACATTGTGGACGATTGGCACTTACTTCTACACGATGTTCCCAGCCTATCCCTATCTGGCACTCAACGGTCCAAAGAACAGTGGCAAAAGTACC
The DNA here is from genome assembly GCA_013821665.1 of Anaerolineae bacterium. Taxonomy (GTDB): domain Bacteria; phylum Chloroflexota; class Anaerolineae; order Aggregatilineales; family Phototrophicaceae; genus CFX2. The sequence continues at coordinate 3,533 of JACDGI010000129.1, read as the reverse complement.
GTACTGCGCGTTTTACAGCCACTGGCATTCAACATGGTTACAACGTCCGATCCAACCGGACCTTCTATGTTCCGGTTGATTCACTACACCAGATGTACAGTTGGGATTGACGAGGCGGAACGTTATCACAACCCTAAAGACCCTGGAATGCAGCAGATTCGGCAGCTACTCAACAGTGGTTATAAACAGGGAATGCCTGCGATTCGCTTGATTGGTGAAGATATGAAGCCACAGGCGTTTGATGTGTACTCGCCCAAGATACTGGCTGCCATCATGGGTTTGGAAGACATCCTTGCCAGCCGCTGCATTGCGATCCCGATGCGCCGCACAGACAAGAAAATGCCAGGTTTTCCACCAGATTTTGACGGCGCTGCGTTACGTCATCAGCTTTATATGCTGACCCTGCTGCACTTTCAGCCGATTTACACCAATTACTTTGAACGTCCAGAGCTGCACAAACTCCACAATCGGTCGGGCGAACTGTGGTCGCCGCTGGTGTCTTTAGCCGCGTTCTTTGAAGAGGTTGGTGGTCTAGTTGGGTTGCTTGATGCGATTTCTGATGCTGCTTCCTGGGATGAGCAGTTGAGTGAAGGCAAAGCGTTGAGTGAACGTGAGGAGGCTGTTTTACAAGCGCTTGATGTGATGACGCAGGCGAAAGAGACTATGGTCTGGATACGGGCATCTGCTCTGCGCGATCAAGTCGCAAGGTTACTTGGGCAATCCCTTGAACAGATGGGACATACGCAGTGGATTGGACATATCCTCAAACGGCTGCATCTATTAGACGAAAGCAAGCGTAAACGCGATACCGATGGCATGGTTTATGCAGTGGATCCAACTGAGGTGCGCGACATGATGCGGCGTTACGAAGTTATTTCAGTCGTGGAATTGAACGCCTAAAGATCCTTTCAAACACTACATACTCTACATTGCACGGTGCAGGGTATGTAGAGTCGTGTAAAGTATGTAGTGTTTTTTGGACACCGCTGATCGCGGGAACAAGTGTTCACTCATGACGATCTTCGCCGGAATTTTACTGCTGCAAGTGGTTTTTGATTGCTGATTGAATTGGTACTTTTTAAAGTTCCCTTGTGATTTGCCATGCTGATGGTAAAGACTCTGGGTTATGCTAATTGGGAGTCAATACGAGTTTACCCGTTACCTCGCCACTCTCCAGATAACGATGCGCCTCAGCCACCTCAGACAGCGGGAATGTCCGGTTGATGATCGGATTGATCTTCCCTTCCGCTAGATAAATAACCAGTTTTGTCAAATCTTCACGATAGCTATCCCGCAGATTTTCAGGGATCAAGCCCACAAAGCGGACCGATTTTCCGTCGGGCAGCAGTGCCAAAAATAACATTCGTAAAGCAGAGGGCAGCAGCAGCACATTGGGTTTATCCGCTAAAGATTGGATACCCGTAAGCAGCAAACGCCCGCCTTTTCCCAACGTTCGGTAAGATCGTAGCCAGTTGTTCCCACCAATGGGATCAATAACCAGATCAACCCCATTGCTGGCACTCCATTCAGCAATGCGAGCTACAAAATCATCATGGCGATAATCGATCGGTATCACATTTAAGGCGCGTACCTGCTCATGCTTGGATAGTGATGCTGTGCCATACATTTCCAGACCTGCCAAATGACCGAGCTGTGCCAGTGCTGTGCCCACCCCACCACTGACCCCATGAATAAGCACTCGCTGTCTCGGTTGAACATTGCCAGCTCTATGCAGCAAATGCCAGGCTGTCCAGTAATTCACGACCAGCGCCACTGCGGAGATCATAGCCATCCCATCGGGTATCGGAATACAGCGCCACGCTTCGACACAAATATGACTGGAATAGCCCCCGGAATGCACCACCGCAATCACCCGCTGTCCGACTGTTAATCCGCTTACATCAGAACCCACATGCATGATCGTTCCAGCAATTTCAAAGCCCAGCACCAGGGGAATACGTGGTGAGCCGGGATGCGGTTTGCCGCGACGCGCAATGATGTCCGCCAGTGTCACCCCGGATGCCTCGACCTCAATGCACACCTCGTTTGGTTGCAATGGAGGTAAGTCCACTTCGCGGAGCGTCAGCACTTCAGTCCCGCCGGGTCGTTCAACCCATACCTGTTTGGCCTTCATAGAGTCCCTTGTTCAGGATTGAGCGTGACCTGAATGATAACAACCTTCGGTGCCAGTTCACGAACGCTGTCCAGATCGGGTTTGCCATTATCGAGCAGTTTAATCTCGTAAATCTCAGCCTCACGGCGATGCGCTTCAACAATATGGGCAATGATCGGAATCAGGGTCTCGATATTGGTAAGTGCCGCTGCCTGACCCGCATAATTGCGCCCTTCGATGCGTAGCACAACGGGTGCAGACTCCTCAAAGTTGTGCCACCATTGGCGGAAACGTTTCGTGAGAATCGTGATCGTATTCCCATCCCGATGGTATCCAACCGGAGTGATGTAGTGCTTGCCCGATTTTTTCCCGGTAAATGAAATCAGCAGAAGCATTTTGCTCACCAGACGATGCAGCAGGGGCAACCGTAGCGTGGTTGCCATCATCCAATTCATGGCGGGTGGCGGTGTCCATGTCCAGGGTCGCCCATTCGCTTGCTTATTTTCCATTACGATTTCTCCACTGGTAAAGGTTAAGTCGCTATTCCGTATTGCCCAGCCTCAATCATTCACTAGCCTGCACAGCTATTTGGTGCATTAATTGCTGATGGCCGGAGACTTTCTTAAGTAAGTGTCGTCAGCCAACTGCTTGAGCATAAAAGCAGCCATATCAGCGCGTGAGAGGCGCGGCGTGATGTCCCCGACATAACCGATCTTCAACGTCCCTTGTGCGGGTTGATCGGTCAGCATAGGGACACGGATGACGAACCAGTCCCGGTCAGAGTTACGAACCTTATCAACGACCTGCTTCATGTCTTCGACGGCGTTTTTTGAGAGCAGGTTCAACAAGAACCCGAAAAAGTGGTCGATGAATTTGGGTTTATCCTGTGGGTCACGGACACCCGCTCCGGCAGAGATGATGATGCGCTGGACATGGTGCCGTTTCATGGCATTCAAAATGTGTTCCGTGCCTTTGCTGATGATAAACTCCGGCTTGTTGCTGCGTGGACCCAACACACTGACGACCGCATCCACCCCCTGAATGGTCGCTTCGACGCAAGCTGCATCCACAATATCGCCTTGTAAGACTGTGAGTTTTGGATGTTGGATGGTGAAATTGGATGGTGTACGCGCTAGCATCACGACTTCATGACCTAACTCCAACGCTTGCTGCACCAGATGCTGTCCGGTCTTACCTGTACCACCAAAAACTGCTACTTTCATGTTGTTGTGTCCTCGCTAATGTCATTTGTGGCTGACTGTTCCACAGGATCAAGTATTTAATGTAGACCAGTCGTAACTACTCAGGTAGGGAGAAAAGGAGCAGCATGAAGGGCAGCAGAAAGGGCATCAAGCATGTTGACACCCTGTTTACGAGCGGTTGAGAGGTAGCTACGGATGAGGCAAAAGCAGTCAGCACC
>JACDGI010000915.1 GCA_013821665.1 Anaerolineae bacterium | reverse complement strand
GTACCTGTCAATCCAAATCCAACTGTGGGATCAAGGACGCGCTTATCTGCTGCGTGATGGACAGGTCTATCAAGGTTATTGGCGGCGTAAGGATAAAGAACCCGGTTCAGCACTGCAACTGGTCTACGGTAACAATACCCCCATGATGGTCAAACCGGGACGCAGTTGGGTTTCGATTGTGCGCGGCTTCGGTGATGTATTTATCAATACCGAAAAAGCAGATATGGTCGGTACCGCAACCGCCATCGCAAATGAGGCGACCCCAACTGTTAACCCGAACGCGATTGATAGCAGCGACGCGGGCGGTTAATTCAATCTGGAATTAAAACGTAAGGCGCTCAAGTTGAGCGCCTTTTTATTTCTCGCATTGATTGAGTTATCAGGGTGTTGGGGTAATTAGCGCTTCAACACTTGGAGAAGCCATGATGGCTTTTTCATCTAAATCAGGGAAGCGCTCGAGCAAATTGGCACGGTTTATCCGTGCATCATTTCGATATGGATTAATCTCCAACGCTTTATTGTAACAATACAAGGCAGCCGCGTATTGACCTTCTTCGTTTAAAACCACACCAAAATTATAGTAAGCCAGTCCTGTCTTATCTCCAATTTTGACTGCCATTCGAAGATCTATTAGAGCTGCTTTACGATTGCCCATTTCCGCGTAAAGACCACCACGATCACTATAAGCAGCCGCATAATTTGGATAAAGCTGGATCAGAAAATCAAAATCACGCAGAGCAAGCGTGAATTCTTGGCGCAGCCAATGGACAACGCCCCGATTAATAAGCGCCGATTGATCATTTGGTGCAAGGCGTAAGGCCGTCGTAAAATCATCCACTACATGATCAGTAAGATCACCCGATTGACGGTAATAATTTGCCCTATTTGAGTATCCATAAGGAAAATAGGGATCAATTTCTATGGCCCTCGTGAAGTAATCCACCTGTGCTGGGTCTTGCTTATCAATCGCATCCAATAAAGATCCCATATTGCTATACAACAGCCCATATTTGGGATTCAGCCGGATAGCCTCCTCATAGTCGGATCTGGATTGCTCGTACTCCCCCATATGAAGATAAGCAATCGCCCGCCGATCATAAACAGCCGCCTCGCGCAATCCGAGATCAATCGCCGCACTGATGTTTTGAGCGGTATTCGGATAATCTTCTTCATCCAAATAAACCTTCCCCAGATAATCATATAAGTGCGCTAATTTAATTGGATCGACAGTCGGGCTGGCCTTGAAGGTAGTAATAGCAGAACTGATCTCTGAAAGTGCTGCATCATAATTTTGTTGGTTGTTATGTATCCAGCCTTTTTGAAACTGGAGCATAGGGTTTTGAGCATCACTTTGTAATTGGGTATCGGTTTCCGCAAGCATCTGATTCAGTGCGTCGGGCGAATAATCGCGGGTTGTCGACACACCATTCTGTGTGGAGGGAATCCATCCATAACCGTCGCTAACATACCACCAAGTCGTTTGATCAGATGTATTTTTTATTTCGGCGATGAGCGTTTTCACAGTGCCGCGCGGTGCATCTTCTATGGCAGGTTCATTGGCTGATGGTTCTGTATGCAGGGTTATAAAATCGACATCAACAATAATCTGCTTCCCAGCAATCGCAGAAGCACTTAAACTTAAGGGAACAGCAGTCGATGATTGTCCACCGAGAGTAATGGTTGGCAACGGTACTTCGGTTTGGGCAGGAGGCGATACCGTAAAGGTTGCTGTCCACTCCGGCGGTAAGGTCGCACGTTGATTAACCTGTCGCACGTTTCCCGCTGCAAGAGTTGAACGCGGCATTGAAAAAGTACTTAGCAACATAAGAACGGTTAGCAGCCCGATGCCCGCAATCACGCCTTTCAACTGCGTGGTGGTTTTCCGTTTCAGTTTCACATTAATATCTTCATAAGACCGTTTTTGCGGTGACATGTATGAAATTCCTTTAATTCAACGAGGATTGTTTTCAAATACGCGACCCAAACAAAGGTTGATAGCGAGGATAATGTTGAGTTATACAAGCATTATATGACTGGATGGTCTTCGCAGATTCGAAGATCGAATTAATTCTTCAGGTTGAACAAGAGGGTTAAGGCAGACTCGCGATAAAGATTTGCCAATCGACAGGCGCAGTCATACCGGGCTTGAGGGCTTCCAGATAAGCCAGTGCTTCATTGATCTTCTTATAAAATACGGAGCTGCCTTTTTCGGCATCGGCAAACTTGGTGAATATACCCACGAACATACTTGAAATGACATCTTCGCTGAAAGCTGAACCACCACCATAATTGGCATGGCGTGTCAGGCTGCCCAACTTTTGTAAGATGCTGACATCAATGATGCGTCCCTTACGTAAATCCGAGAGAAAATATAGAGGAGAAGGTGAATGATCTAAGCGCCGACGCAGGTCATTGATATAGTCGGCTTCTGGTGTGGTTAATGGGTTTGGGGTTTTGTACCACTTCACAAAAATGAGGTCGTCAGTCACCTGCCGCAGGTCATAATACGAATCGTAGCGCATGAGGCTATCAGTCCAGTCTTTAATGATGATTGTAATAAGATTATTTTAGCGGATGTGAGGGGCAATTACATTTGAAGACTATGTTAAAGTTTGAGGGGGATTTCTAGCGACTTCTTACAGTAAAGCGATTTTAATACCGTCCCATACGTTGCAGATAGAATGCAGCTCCATCACGTACGCTGGGGTCAATATCTGTTAAGGCATTTGTCAACGTCTCTATCACTCGTGCATCTTGATAATAGGACAAACCCGTCATCACTGAAGCCCGCAATTCATCGTTTTCGTGATGTGCTAAAGTCAACAAAAAATTCAGTGCTTTTAGAC
>JACDGI010000914.1 GCA_013821665.1 Anaerolineae bacterium | reverse complement strand
CTTCCGCTTTGACGTAGGTTATGCCGCCTCAATCGGTATCATGATGACTATCTGGGTCATGATCACTGTCGGCATTTTCGTCATTCTGCGAAGACGAGGATGGGAAATATGATCCGTTCACGGCGTACAGCCTCCACTGCTCCCAATTATATTATCCTGTCCATATTCGCGATTTTTGCGCTGATGCCAATTTTGATGCTGTTCATGAATTCGATCAAGACCACCAGTGAGATTTCGCAAAATCCCTTTGGTATCCCGCTTAATCCTCGCTTACAAAATTTCCCCGACGCTTGGACACAGGGTAATTTTGCGACCACTTTAGGCAACAGCACCATCCTAACTATTGGCACAATTATGGGTACACTGGCGCTGGCAGGTGCGGCAGCCTATGCCTTGGCGAGGCTGAAGTTGCGCGGTGGTGATTTCATCGGCTTTTACTTCTTAATTGGAACAGCCGTACCGCCCCAGTTGTTTATGATCCCACTCTTTTTTATGTGGCGGCAGGTTGGTCTCGTCAATTCACATATCGGCTTAATAATTATCTATTGTGCGCTCTATTCACCATTTGCCACCTTCTTGCTGCGTTCCTATATGGTCGCCCTGCCTGAAGAGTTTATGGAGGCCGCCCGTATAGATGGCGCGACGAATTGGCAGCTTTACCGCCACATTATTTTGCCTCTTTCTTGGCCGGGTTTTCTCACAGCGGGATTAGTAGTCGGCCTGCAAACTTGGAACGAGTTCTTGTTCGGGCTTACTTTTTTACAGAGGGCCGAACTGAAACCAGTTTCGACCAGTCTATTCGCCTTTCAACAGCAGTTCGCCCGTGATTGGGGGCTAACCAATGCCGGCTCGGTCATCATGATTGTGCCGGTAATTGTGCTTTTCTTGTTGCTGCAACGGCGCTTTATCGAAGGCTTAACACAGGGTGGTCTAAAGGCGTAGAACAAAGAAGGTAATGCTCATAAGTAAGTGACAGATTTTGTAGAGGCGCAGCATGTTGCGCCCGCTAATAAAGAAATCAACAGCATAAACCACATAACCACCACACAGAAACAACTTACAACGCTATCTTAATATCGGGTTTCTTCAAACCAACCACAAGGAGTATTTCACGATGTCAATTCCTGTGGATTACGCAGAACGTACCTATGCCGGGGTGCTGGGTAAACTTGTTGGTGTCTATCTGGGCCGCCCGTTTGAGGGGTGGTGGTACGATGACATCATGCAAAAACTGGGTGAGATCACCGGTTATGTCCATGATCGTTTAGGCATGCCCCTCATTGTCACCGATGATGACATCAGCGGAACCTTCACATTCTTACGTGCCTTACCGGATTATGGCAATTCGCGCCAATTGACTGCCGAGCAAATAGGGCAGACTTGGCTTAATTACATCATCGAGAAACGTACTATTTTATGGTGGGGAGGGTTGGGTAATTCCACCGAACACACCGCTTATATACGTTTAAAAAATGGCATCCCTGCGCCACGAAGCGGTTCGATTGAGACCAATTCGCAAATCGTCGCCGAGCAAATTGGCGCCCAGATCTTCATTGATGGCTGGGGAATGGTTGCGCCCGGAGATCCCGAACTTGCCGCACAACTGGCTTGGAAAGCAGGCAGTGTCAGTCATGATGGTGAAGCCCTCTATGATGCCCAAATGATCGCTGCCATGGAAGCACAGGCCTATGTCGAAAAGGATTTGAACAAGCTGCTCGACACCGCATTGAAGCTCATTCCCAATACCTCCCTAACTTACCGTATGATTAATGACATTCGTGAGTGGCATGCCGAATATCCGGATTGGCATCTAACTCGTGATCAAATTGTTGCCAATTATGGCTACGACAAATATGGTGGCAATTGCCACACGATCCCCAACCATGCGCTAATTATTATGAGTCTGCTGCATGGGAACGACGACTTATCGAAATCGCTCATGATGGTGAATACCAGCGGTTGGGATACCGATTGCAATTCAGGCAATGTCGGATGTCTCTTGGGTATCAAAAATGGTCTTGGTGCTTTTGAGAATGGTTATGATTGGCGTGGACCAATCGCGGATCGACTGTACTTGCCCACGGCTGAGGGTGGCAGTGCCATCAGTGATGCCGTTGCTCAAACTTACAATGTCGTCAATATTGGGCGGGCACTCAGTGGTTTAGAACCCGTTCAGCCTAAGAATGGCGCACGTTTCCATTTTGATTTACCCGGTTCGGTACAAGGATTTTTGCCAGCATCGGATAACGCCTCACCACTAGTAATCGAAAATGCGTCTGGTCATAGTCAAACCGGTACTCACAGTTTGGCCCTGCGCTATACTAACCTACAAGGTTCCACCCCGCTGCGAGTCAGTACCCCCACCTTCATACCACAAGAAGCCATAGGTTTCGACCATTACAAGCTGCTGGCATCGCCTACGTTGTATCCCGGTCAGACGGTGCGTTCAAGTTTCTCTGCTGACGAAAACAACCCGAATGGAATTAATCTGACTTTGTACCTCAACTACTATGGCGCAAACGACGCATACGTGTCTTGTGAGGGACCGACGGTATCTATCAAAGCAGGACAGGTAAGCGACTTGACATGGACAATTCCCGACCTTGATAGCGCACCAGTTGCTGAGATCGGTTTTGCCCTGGGCAGCCAGCAAAATACCACTGGCACGGTCTATATTGATTACCTCACTTGGGATGGTGAACCTAATGTCACTTTCAAGAAGCCCGACAACGGCGGCAATCTGTGGCGGCGGGCATGGGTGGATGGAACCGATCAAACCGATATGCGCTGGGCAGAAACATTCCGGATTGTCCAGAACGCCGGTACAGGATTACTCATTCAAGGAACCCGCGAC
>JACDGI010000913.1 GCA_013821665.1 Anaerolineae bacterium | reverse complement strand
GTCCATATCCGCGCCCACATTAGTAATCACGAACATTACACCGGTTTGATTGCAGCTTGTCGCGACCGTAAATTCCGGGGCGATAACCGTCGGCGTTTCGGTAACTTCAGGTGCCAGAGTTTCCTCAGGTGCCAATGTTTCTTCCGGTGCCAGCGTCTCTTCAGGTGTCACCGTCGCCGTGACTTCAGCATCAACGGGTGTGTCGGTCGCAGTGACTTCTTGCGTGGCATCAACCGATGTAGAAACGTCAGTTGCTTGTTCCGTTGGTACATCCGTCGCTTGATCCGTTGCAGGAACATCTGTGGGCGCATCCGTCAGTTGATCGGTTGCGGGCGCATCCGGGGGATTTAATACCGGCACATCCGTCGCTTGCTGCGCTGCGGGAACGTCAGTCGGATTATCAACAGGTGGCTGTGCGGCTGGAGCATCGACTGGTTGCGGCTCATCCGTTGAGTCCCCAGATTGATCGAGTTGCTTCAGGTCGCCAGCATAGACCAATTTTATGGTTGATCCAATGGATGGGCTTACTACAATGGTGATAACGATAAGACAGATGACGATAAACAATGAGCGAAAATTGCGGTTCAATGAAAAGATCCTCACAAACACGGTTTGATGATATGGCTGCGATAAACAATACAGGCTGTTTAAATAATGAGATTAGGAAAAACAAACCCGACTAAACTTAGTATATAGCCTATAGTTTTGTAATGAAGCTTGCGTTATCTTAATTATTCGTGAATAAACATGAGCAAAAAAATCATCACACTAAACACATCGATTGGCACAGTGATTTTGTTTTCATTATCACAAAATAATGTATATGAGAGAATATTTCCTCCCTCATTTATCGGAAAATATAGCCAATTGAGCCTTGTACTAATGCAGGTTTAGCATCGGCTGATTTTTGCTTTTAGAGGCGAGATAGAATAACGAGGACGCGCTTTCCCTTTATGGCCTAAAACTTCACTGAATTTGAGGCATACACGGATTGCTAGTTCGCGTATTTCAACCAAATGACTGAGGCACAAAGAAGGGTTTTGAAGTCCCCTCTGCCATGAAATGGAGAGGGGATTTAGGGGTGAGGATGCCTCACAAATGCAACTAGCAATCACGATAGCATATATTACATTACGCAAATTATTTATTGCTTAATTCATGTGTTTATAAAGCAAAAAAATGGGAACGCACGATGATGTGTTCCCGTTCACAACTGATCTATACAACCGGGTTATGGAACTTTGAACCCGATACGCAAAGTCTCATTAGCTCGGCCTGTTCAAGAATAGTCGCCTCTCATGCTAACTGCTCGTCTTCTTGATACTATAATATTCATTCCGCGTCCACAACTTAACCACCTTGCCCTCAGCATTCATTTCGAAACGGGCAGTCTCATTTGATTGGTGGGCTTCCTGAAGTGTAAAGACGTTTTCTTCAGGCGTGGGGATAAGAATCGTCGGTGGCATATCCATATAATCCAAGGAAATAATCTGCAACTGCTCTCCTCGGATGACAACCTTCAACGATCCCCAATCGCCGATATATTCCCCGGCGTATTTCTCCCAGACTGGATTAGCTTTAGGCTTGGCGGCTTCGGTTGCTTTGATAATTTCCGGCAGCACCAGCTTATACGCCTGTTCGACATACTGCATGGGATTACTATTGAGGGCATTAGTGAGTACGATCACCGCCGTATTTTGCTTCTGACAAACCATGAACGCCGTGATATAACCCGGATAGCCACCGGTATGTCCCGTAATAATCCAGTCATTGACCTTGTGGACTTCTATCCCTAAGCCATAACCACCATCCCACTTATCGTAGATCCAATGAATACGGTGCATATCGCGCAAGCTGTGGTTGGATAGAATCGGACTCTTGTCTTTATTGAGGTGGAAATTGGCATACTTGACCAGATCGTTCACCGATGAGGCGATGTTTGCCGAAGCCTCAAAACTGTTCATCAAGAAAAAGTTCATGGCGGAACGTTCATAAGCCCCATTTAAGCGTGAATAACCCTTCGCAAGTTTCGGATCATCCGCTTTGGGAACTGGAAACGTTTCGGACATATCCAGCGGATCAAGAATGTTTTGCTGAATATAATCTGCCCATGATTGTCCCGATACCGCTGCAATGATGTCTCCCAACAGCGAATAGCCAAGGTTGCTGTAGGCATATTGATCGTAAGGTGGTCGCGTCGGCTGGCGCAGGCTTGTTTCGCTCACGAATTCATCTTGTTCCGGTGCGTCATATTCGGTCCACATAGGGCCGTGCGAATCACGCGGAAGACCGGATGTGTGCGTCAGCAGATTCCGAACCGTGATTTCCGGTGCCTCAGCGTATCTTAGCGTGAACCAATCCAGATACTTGGACACCGGATCATCGAGGCTGAGTTTTCCGGCATCCCGCAGTTGCATGATGGCGCTTGCGGTAAACGTTTTAGTAATGCTGGCAATTCGAAAGCGCGTATCAAGCGTCACATGCTGCTTGCTGTCCACATCGGCATATCCATAACCTTTGCCCCATAGCAGCTCCCCATCATGGACAATCCCGATGGCTAAACCGGGTTGGTGGTTCTTAAACATGGTATGTTCAATCCATTTGTCCAGAATGTCGATTGAAGTGCTTAAGTCTGGATGATCCTTGATGACGAGGTGTGGCATAAATCAGTCCTTTTTGATGGTGAGGCACCGAAACAAATGGATTATGCACCAGATGTAGCTAAGAATAATAACCTGAGTTTTGGATAGGTCATTTTGGTGTGATAAAGATTGTTCACATTCATCTTTTAACATTTTCTCGATCAACGAGAGCCTCAGAAAACGGTTCACAGCGGCTCTTAAAGTCCCTCGCCCT
>JACDGI010000912.1 GCA_013821665.1 Anaerolineae bacterium | reverse complement strand
CCTGATAAGGTTGTGGTGGGCAGCAAAAACTGCCGTAGCTCGTGGAGCGGAATCAGTCTTGCAAAGCAAATGAAATGTTATATACTTGACTTTATTAAGGGCAATTAGCTCAATTGGTAGAGCACTCCTTTGACGTGGGAGGGGTTAGAGGTTCGAGTCCTCTATTGCCCATACGGTGTGACCAACCAGCGCAGGCTGGTTTTTTGCACTTTGCGGGCGATTAGCTCAGCTGGTTAGAGCGCACGGTTCACATCCGTGAGGTCGGGGGTTCGAGCCCCTCATCGCCCACACAAACGAATGAGGACAGCCGTCCTCATTTTTGATTCTGATTAGCGGACGGTGCTGTCTGGCGCTAGAATAGAACTAAATTAGGCAGCCCATTGGGAACAGATTATGACGACCGACATGAACCCCAATAAATTTAACGAACACGCCATCATCGCCTTGGATGATATTCAACTTGGCACAGCACTTCGACGCGGTACCGGAAACGCCGATGGACGGCGTAGAGAAGTCATGGGCGAAGTCGAGACCAAAGCACTGCGGCAGCAAGGACGTGGAGCTAAGCTGCGGGCGCTAGCGGATTTGCCCGATTTGCTGGAAAAGATGGAACGCAACGTCATCAAGAATGGTGGACATGTGTTGTGGGCAACGGATGCCGCAGAGGCCAACCAACATGTGCTGGATATTTGCGGAAAGCACAATCTCAAACGCGGTGTCAAAAGTAAGAGCATGGCGACTGAGGAAATCGGGTTGCTGCCGGTGCTAGAAGCTAACGGTATTCGCATGATCGAGACCGATTTGGGCGAGTACATTGTACAGATCAACGAAAGTCATCCCAGCCACATCGTCATGCCTGTGATGCACATGACCAAAGAACAGGTGCGCGATCTGTTTGTCGAGAAGTTGGATATGCCGCTGACCGATGAAGCCAAGGAAATGACGGCCTTCGCCCGTAAACTCTTGCGCGAGGAATTCTTAAACGCGGACTTCGGCATGAGCGGCGGCAACTTCATGATTGCCGAAACCGGAACGGTAGCGATTGTTACCAATGAGGGCAACGGACGACTTTCAACTGGATTGCCACCCGTGCATATCGCCGTGGTAGGCATCGAGAAGATTGTGCCAACGTGGGAAGATTTCGCGACGCTGGTGCAACTGCTGCCTCGCAGCGCAACCGGACACCGCATGACGACTTACGTCAATACATTTAGCGGGCCAGCACGACCGGAAGAACCCGATGGGCCAGAGGAGTTTTATCTCATTCTGGTGGACAACGGACGCACTAACATCTACGGAACGGAATACACCGAGGCGCTGGCTTGTATCCGCTGCGGCGCGTGTTTAAATGCCTGTCCCGTGTATCAGCATGTCGGCGGTCATACTTATGGCAGTGTGTATTCAGGGCCAATCGGCGCGATCATTACGCCATTGTTGCAGGGCAAAGAGAATGCCGAACCGCTGCCTTTCGCCAGTAGTTTATGCGGTGCCTGTAAGCAAGCCTGTCCGGTAGACATTAACATCCCCGATATGCTGCTTAAGCTGCGCCGCGATCTTGAAGACGAGCAAGAACCGATTTGGAAGATTGGGCTGAAAAGTTGGGGATTTGGCAACAGCCATCCACTGCTGTATGAAGTGGGCGGTAAAGTCGCAAGCCTCGCGACGCGTGCGATCAGTCAAACAATGGGTGAGGATAAACTCAACAAACTACCCTACCCGCTCAGCGGTTGGACAGATTACCGCGACTTTCCATCATTCGCTGACCAGTCATTCCATGCTTGGTGGCGACACAACCGCAGTTCCTAGAGTCGATTATTCAATTCAGACGAGCTTACAATAATAAAAGCTCGACAAGTAACGGAGTTAACCAAATCAGTAACCAAAAACGGCGCGCTGCGGAGCCTCGCAAGCAGCCTGCACCCGTGACAACCATCCCTGTATACCAATGCGAAGCCGATGTGTCGGAAGGCTTGGAGGGGTTGGCATGGCGCGAAATGAAGACACTTTTCGATGACCGTTTGGAACGGGTGAATGTTCCCGCAAAGGCGGGCGTACTGCGCTTCGAGTATGTCGGTAATCCGTTCCAATTGTTGAAGCTGCGAACGGTGCAAACGGTGTATCTGGTACAGCAACATAATGTGCCACGACCAAAAGGCTTGCTTGGTGACGAACATTTCAAGAAACTGCTGGCACACATCAAAATTGCTCGTGACCTTTGGCCTGAGAATACCTACAAAACCCTATACATCAGCGCGGCAGGTTCAGACTCATCGGTGATGACGCGGCTCAAGGAAGAGCTGGCAAAAAATACGGGCTTGCTGATTGGTAACGAAGAAGGCGATTTGCTGATTCGCGTCCGCAAGTCCAAAGAAGGCGATGGATGGGATACGCTGGTACGCATCAGTCCACGTCCGCAAGCCACACGCTCATGGCGAGTCTGCAACCGCGAAGGGGCGCTGAATGCACCGGTCGCCTATGCCATGAATGTGCTATCGCAACCGACAGCCGATGATGTTTATCTCAATATGGGCTGCGGTTCGGGTACACTGCTCATCGAGCGCATGGCGGCTGGTGAGGTCAAGAGTATCACGGGTTATGATAACGATCCGGTGGCGCTGGAATGTGCTGGCAAAAACATTGAAGCGGCTGGCTATAGCGAAGCCATCAAGCGACGGCAAGGTAATATTACCGATTTGCCGTTATCGGCCAAGAGTGTGGATGTGATTACGGCGGATTTACCATTTGGGCAGTTGGTGGGCAGCCACGATGATAACATGATCCTTTATCCGGGGATGCTAAAAGAGGCTGCTCGGCTGCTCAAACAAGGCGGGAGGATGGTGCTGGTTTCGCATGAAGTGCG
>JACDGI010000911.1 GCA_013821665.1 Anaerolineae bacterium | reverse complement strand
AATATGGGCTGGACTATTATTCAAGTGACGCGTCGCTGGAAGACATTGTGCGAACACCGTGGGAATGGCGCGACATAGCAATTTGGCATTATCAAGTTGATGCTCCCCTTAAACGGTCTATTTAGCCTTCGAGCAGCGACTCGCCACCATCAATCCACATTTCAGTGCCGGTGATGTGTTTGGAAGCATCCGAGGCCAGAAACAACACCAATTCACCCACGTCTTCAGCCTTACCCGGTTTGCCGTCCGTCAAGGGGATTGAGCCTGCCGGATATTTGGCGGGTTCTTTTTCCTTTTCGACGTTACGTTTCTTGGTGTTATCGTCAATTTCACTCTCAATCGCGCCGGGGCAAATAACGTTGACACGCACACGATGCTTCGCCAGTTCGAGCGCCAGCATTTTCGCCATCGCCACCTGTGCCGCTTTGGTCGATGAATAAGCTGTTGCGCCCGTGTTACTGAAAATACGGGTGCCGTTGACTGATGAAGTAATGATGACCGAGCCACCTTGTTTTTTGAGATAAGGCGCGGCATATTTGATGGTATAGAAGGTGCCATTCAAGTTGGTATTGATGGTTTCCTGCCACTCTTCCGGTTTTAAATCTTCAATCGGTGCCCACACACCGTTAATACCCGCATTGGCGAACACAATATCAATCCGCTTCCACTGACCGACAATTTCCTCAACCGCGCTTTCCATATGATCGGGTCGGGACACATCGGCTTTTACGAAAATGGCTTTGCCGCCGTCTTTGTTGATCTGGTCAACGACGGCTTGAGCTTCATCCTTTGTACGACCGACAATCGCCACTTTCGCGCCTTCGCGAGCCAGCATCTGCGCTGCGGCCTTACCCAAGCCTGATCCACCACCGGTCACTAGTGCTACTTTATCTTTGAGAGTCATGGTGTATTCCTCACTTTTTGAAATTAGATTTCATTGTGCGGGTGATGCCTAAAAGTGGGATGGGCCAACAGGACGACAACAAATTAGGTCACACGGAATTGGGTGTTTACGTTAGCATATTTCACTTACACGCAATGCCGGTATTCTCCATTTGTATTTGACAATAAATATCACGTCTGAGGCGACCTTTCCACTCGACACCTCCTCCGGGGGGATAATAGTTAGTCATCGCGATTTCAGAAAGGTTTTGACTCAATCGAGTATCATAATGTCCATTCAAAGTGATGGAAATGTAGGGAGGAAAATCTATGTAATCATCAGGATGAGCAGTTAAAGTTATTTCTGGAGGCGTGTTAAAGAAAGCTAAAACATCAATCAACTGCAAATTTCCTAAATCGCGAAGGTAAATAAAGGTAACAACATTGATTTTACGATCCGGGTAGTAGATATTGTAAAAATCAATTGTCATACGTGGTTCTCCAACATCACGAAAAATCATATCTGTTTCCCAACGCTCTGCGGAATCAGGCGGATAACCCATTTTCGCCATCACATTGAGCGCCTCTTCTAATGTTGTTGTCCCCGGTATAATGCCATACCAGCAAGGGCGGTCTTCGTCTTTGCAGCCTTCGACGAAGCCGTTGAGAGCAGGATTGAGGCTGGATGGATGAGTCGAGCCAAATGCGCGGGCAGTGAGGGACAAGGCGAGGAAAATCAGCGTGATGAGAAAGATCAGTTTAAGATAGAGTCGAATTGTTGACATTCTTTTATTTTATATGTGTTTTAGCCTTTAGTTTGCGCTGAAATCTCAATATGAGCTACTAGCAAAGATGGCAAATGCTAGGTTATCCTAACAAATAAAAACAGGGACACGATTGTCCCTGTTTGCGTAACTAGAATGGTCTGCCTCGCGTGGATTAGTCACCTGCAACGGCGACAGTATCCAAGGGTTGCAGCTTATCTTCACGTTCGCCCAGCCACTTGATGGCCGAGAGCGCCGCCTTACAACCGTCACCGGCTGCGGTGATGGCCTGACGGAAAACACTGTCATGGATTTCGCCGGCTGCAAACACGCCTTCGATGCTGGTCTGCATGTTCGAGTCGATCTTCATATATTGGTCACCACTGAGCGCCAATTGATCCTTGAACAGCCAGCTATTGGGATCGTATCCGACGAAGATGAACACACCATCGGTTGGCTTTTCGTAAATCTGACCGGTCTTCACATCCTTGAGGGTGATCGATTTGACGATGGCGGGCCCGCCACCGTTGGCTTCGCCTTTGATGTCTTCGATGATGGTGCTATAGGTGAAGCTAATCTTCGGGTTGGCCTTGGCGCGAACTTGCAGGGCAATGCTGGCACGCAGATCATCGCGGCGATGAATAATATTGACCGTTTTACCGAACTTGGTCAGGAAGAGGGCTTCTTGCAAAGCCGAGTCACCACCACCGACGACGGTAATATCCTTGCCACGGAAGAAGAAGCCATCGCAAGTCGCGCAATAGCTGACACCGCGTCCGACAAAGGTGCGTTCGCCGGGGATGTTGAGTTCACGCGGGTTGGCACCAATCGTCACCAGCACGGTATCCGCCAAGTATTCGTCGCCATTGTCGGTCTTGAGCAGGAAGGGTGAGCCTTTGGTGAAGTCCACCTCGGTCACGCTTTCAAAGACAAACTTGGCACCGAACTTTTCGGCTTGCTGCTTCATATTCTCGACCAGTTCAGGGCCGGTTGTGCCGTTGGGGAAACCGGGGAAGTTCTCGACCTCATGGGTGGTTGAAATTTGTCCACCAAGGAGCTTACCTACGAAAACCACCGTGCTTAGTTGAGCACGGGCGGTATAAAGAGCAGCAGTCAAACCAGCGGGACCCGAACCGATAATTGCAACACGTTCACGCTTCATGGCGTTCATAACCTCTACAACGAATAATCAAACCAATAGCCAATTGTCTAAGAT
>JACDGI010000910.1:2333-2862 GCA_013821665.1 Anaerolineae bacterium | reverse complement strand
TCAATGACCAGCTCATATATAGCGGTTCCGATAAACCCAATTGGCATCGCAGAAATTACCAATTGGATGGCACTGGTGTCCAACTGGTACCGGGGATTTTTGTCTGCAACCTGACGTGGCAGATCGAACCGGAGTGGCAGCCCATGTTGTCCTACCAATCACGCGGAATCGGATTATGGTGGCGGCAAAATGAGGCAGTACCTGACGAATCGTTGGAGATCGCGCTGGGAGCAGGCCGCGCCCATGTGCTGCGCGTCTTGGCAACGCCTTCGAGCACCAGTGAAATCGCCCATCAATTGGAAATTACAGCAGGGGCAGCCTCCCAACATTTGAGCCGCTTGCAGCACGCCGGACTCACCGAGCCTCGGCGCAGTGGACAGCGCGTTTATTATCACCTGACGCGGCGCGGCGAAAGTTTACTCGCGCTCTTTATCTAAAAACAGCCGTTATGTTTTGAGGAAAGCGGACTCAATACCTCTTCCGACAAATCGTGGGGCGTTCAACCCTTGGAACCGTCTCGAAGCCATTT
>JACDGI010000910.1:0-2323 GCA_013821665.1 Anaerolineae bacterium | reverse complement strand
GTTATACGATAGAGCTGAATAACGCTAAAAAAGAGCAAGTGCGATAACTATGGTTCTAATAACGATTGACGTAACACCCAATGATCTTGCCAACATGCGCTTCGGCTACAATCCGTTGATGGAACTCCTCAACAGTTATTGCTTGCTTTCCAAACCGGATCGGCAAGCCCCACTTCGCCGCTGGGTTGACGAGGCAACACAAGCCATCTCCGGTGTGGATTTGCCTTATCTCCGTACAATCGGCAGCATTCCCCATTACACACCGGACTTTTTAACCGCAACACCCGCAACCACGATTACGGATATTGAGGACGAATTCGAGCGCCTTCGGCATGTGCCCCTTGAAGTCATCCGCAAAAACATGAGCTTCGCGATTCAACTCGCGGGCGAGTCCGAAAATCTACTACAATTCATGGCCTATCCGCGTGAGATGATCGAATGTCTCATTGAGGACATGCGTCTTTACTGGCAAATGACTTTAAGCCATCATTGGTCGCACATGATGTCGGTTCTGGATGGGGATGTACTCTACCGCGCACGCAGTTTGGCCTTAGAAGGCACAAAAGCTTTATTCTCCGGTTTACATCCCGAACTCAAACTGAATGGCGACAAACTTATTTACACCGGTTGGGAAAATACAGTCCATGTAAACCACCATATGAGTCTCAGAGGGACAGGCCTTCAGCTCGTCCCTGAGATTTTTGCTCACAAATTCAGTTGGCAGATCGAACCGGAATGGCATCCGATGTTGATCTACAAAGCGCGTGGTACCGGATTGTGGTGGCGACAAAATGAACCTGCGCCGGATGAATCGCTCGAAATTGCGTTGGGAGCCGGTCGGGCGCGGGTATTACGGGTCTTAGCCACGCCATCCAGCACTGGCGAAATTGCCCACCAACTGGAAATTACCGCGGGGGCAGCATCGCAACATCTTAGCCGCTTGCAGCAAGCCGGACTCACCGAGCCACAGCGCAGTGGACAGCGCGTTTATTATCACCTGACGCGACGTGGTGAGAAGCTTCTGGCGCTGTTTATCTAAGCATTCTCTTCAAGGGCGGTTTATCTTGCCGCCCTTTTTCACACAATAAAGGTTACATTTTCTTAATAACCCTGCGTCTTCTCTCCCTTAGCCCTTCTATAATCGATCTATTACTTAACTTATAATTAACTCTTACGCTACTTCCGATATAGAATTAACTATCTAAGTTACACCATTTCAAGTTTTACAGTTCACAATGTGAAGGATTGCTGATTTATGGGGCTTCAAGTTTATTGGGAAGACGAACAAAAAGTGATTATTCGCCAAGTTTATGACCTAACTTGGACGTGGGACGAATTTCTAAAAGCCTTTGAGGAAATCCGGCGCTTAGGCAGCGAAGTTGATTATCCAATCGGCATGATTTCAGAAATTGGACTGATTAGAAGTGTGCCACCCAATGCCATCTTGTACGGTGCGCGTGGAATTCGCAGTCTGCCGAATAATATCTTTTTGACGGTAATGGTCACTTCTTCTCCACTCGCATTATCCTTTCTCAAGGTTATTTTGAGTGTCGGTCAATTTCAGAATATTCGAACGGCCCCAACCGTCGAAATCGCGCGACAAATGATTGCGGAAAAACACGTCAGCCAAATGACGAAAATGAGGGTTTAAGAGGAGAATCTGGGACTCTCACCTACTTGCTCGATTATTCCTCTAATGTACTGGTGTCGCCTTCAGGCAAACCCATCGCGCGGGCTTTAAGAACGCGGCGCATGATCTTCCCCGACCGTGTTTTTGGCAGCGCCGATACAAATTCGATCTTGGAAGGCACAGCAATTGGGCCGACCTCGTGCTTGATGTGTTCCTTCAGCTTATCAACCAATTCATCACTGCCAGTGAATCCCTGCCGTAACATGCAATAAGCATAGATAACATTGCCACGTACTTCATCTGGCACACCAATACAAGCGGCTTCAGCAACCGACGGATGGCTGACCAAACCCGACTCGATTTCGGCTGTACCGAGGCGATAGCCCGACACTTTAATCACATCGTCAATACGCCCGATGACCCAGAAATAGCCATCTTCATCTTTACGAGCCGAGTCACCAGCCATATACCAATTCTTGCCGGGAAAGGTACTAAAATACGTTTTGACCATACGGTCAGGATCACCATAAATCGTACGCAGCATCCCCGGCCAGGGGTTTTTGATCACCAATTTGCCTTCGACACCCGGCGCACACGAATTGCCCGCATCATCGACCACATCGACATCCAGACCGGGGAACGGTTTAGTACAGCTACCCGGTTTGAGCGCCACCGACGGCATCGGTGTAATCA
>JACDGI010000128.1 GCA_013821665.1 Anaerolineae bacterium | reverse complement strand
ACCTTAGCAGCGAACAGTTGCGGATCATGGAGTACTTTCGAAATGTTTGTGGTTGCAGCGCCGTAATTTGTGAATAGCAAGTGATTCTAAAAACGGCTCTGATTATGGTCAGAGCCGTTTGACTTCTCGCTCAAATGCAAATGGTCAAACTAGAGTGTGGGTTGAGCGTCGAGGGTTTGGTCAACACGTTCAAGAAGCATGAGTGCTTCTTGGATACTGTCCGCGGACTTCATTTTCTTTTGCAGCAATTTGGACAGTATGGACGTGGCAAACGAGACCATTTTGGCAGGGTTAATCAATATCAACCAACCGATGCCCTCATGATGCATGGTTTTGGAAAGTTCGGAGAGTTCATGAAGATTAACCGGTGTGTTGTTTAGGTTGGTTGCATCAATCAGGATGTGAACAGGAGCCTGTCCCGCATCTACATGAGCGAGTGATTCAGAATTCAAACGGATCATTTCGTCAGTCGGTACGGTGCCTTCCAGTTCTATTAACAATACCCGCGACGGTATAATCCAACTTAATTCATATGACATTACAACATGACCTTTGACTCAATATGTGTTCGATAATTTGATAATGGAGCGGCTGATAAAGACAGCAGTGAAACACGTAAGATAATTAGACCATGTAATGTTTCGTAATTTTCGTTAGAACTTTGTGAATTTTGTAATTAGTAAAACAGGAAACGAGCGAAAGCCAGACAAAATATTGCTGTGATCGCACTTCTAATCCTGCTAGCTGATTTCTTGAGTTAAGATTACAATGACTAGAGTGTTGTTGTAGGGATTTGGCTGTGGCGCGCATTACTCATTCCAGACTGTTGTTTGTTTTTCTCGTGCTGTTAGTGGGTTGTAGCCCTGCGCCTAAAGCGCTGGTACAGCCACTGCCCACGGTTGCTTCGATGGCGCAGCCACCCTCGCTGGATGACGCGGCCAATGTCGCTATCAATTTCCTCGAAGACTGGCGACTCGCGGATTACGACTCGCTCTACAACACCATTACCTTTTCCTCGCAGGAAAGCAACGCCAAAGACGCGTTTATCGCCACCTACACCGACGCGGCAGAGGCCATGACGCTTGACAGCTTAAGCTATACACCGGGTGCGTCACTGTTTCGTGATCCGCAGCGGGCTGACATTGTCAACTTCAGTTATAACGTCACTTTCAACACACGGATGCTCGGCAGTTTTGATGACACCGACCGCACCATGCAGTTGGTGTTTGATAAAGCGGCTAATGCGTGGCGTGTGGCATGGACACCGGGTGACATCTTCGCGCTGATGGCGAGCGGTGGCAAGCTCAAAATGGAATTGAGTGTGCCCAGCCGTGCCAATATATATGATGATAAAGGCCGCGTGCTGGCTGACCAGAGTGGGCGCGTGGTCAGTGTTCAGGCCGTGAAGCAGGACATCGTCGATTGGGGCGCGTGTTTGAACTTGCTGGCACCGGCGATGGGCAAAGATCCTTCCGTCATCCAGAAAATTTATGACCGGTCACAAGCCGCGTGGTTGATGGATTTGGGCATCATCGAACCCGCCGTTTATGACGCGCAGCACACACAGATGGAAACAACCTGCGGGGCACAATTCGAGAGTCGTCCTGTGCGGCAGTACAGCAATGGCACAGCCGCCGCCAACATCCTCGGCACGGTTGGTTATCCTGACGAAGCCGATCTGCCCACGATTGAAGCTGAAGGTTTTAACTCCGACTCGATTCTGGGTAAAAGCGGCATCGAAGGTACATGGGATGAAACCTTACGCGGGCATCCCGGCGCACGCTTGCTGATCGTCGGCCCCGGTGGTGATACTTTGCGCGAAGTCACGCGGGTGGCTTCGACACCGCCACAAAGTGTCTGGCTGACTATTGATACGGATCTGCAACTTCAACTTCAACATATACTCGCCAGTTATTATGCCAGCATGAAGTTGGACTCCCAATCCAAGGGTGCCTCCGCCGTCATCATGGATATTCATACCGGCGCGATACTAGCGATGGTCAGCTATCCGACTTATGACATCAATGCCTTTGCGCCGTTCTCATCTTTGGGAAGCACTCAGGCGGCAGCAATGATCGCCCAATTGGAAAATGATCCGCGCCGTCCGCTGCTCAACCGTCCGACGCAGGGCGCATATCCGCTCGGTTCGGTCATGAAGTTGGCATCGTCGATGGCTGTGGCGGACTCCGGTGTGTATACGCTTGATCAGCCCTATGTGTGTACGGGTATCTTCACCCGTGAGGGCAACTTCACCCGTTACGATTGGCTACCCGGTGGTCATGGACATGTCACGCTGCCGAGTGCCATCACCCAGAGCTGTAACCCCTACTTTTATGAGGTCGGCTACCAGCTTAATCTGGTGAATCCCGAAATATTGCCCAGCTATCAACAGCGTTTCTTCGGCAAGGGAACCGGCATGACCGATTTACCGGAAAATCCCGGCTTTATCCCTGACCCCGAATGGAAAATCCAAAACACAGGTCTCCAGTGGACGCAGTCGGATGCTATCAATATCGCCATCGGTCAAGGTGAGGTACAGGTTACGCCGCTCGAAGTGGTACGGATGGTGGCGGCGATTGCCAACGGTGGCACACTCTATAAACCTCAGTTGGTGGCGAAGGCGGGCATTCTCGGTGAAGCATCCAGCTATACCATGATACCCAACGCAGTGGCCGATGCTAACGTTAAACAAGCGGTGTTCGATGTCATCCGCAAGGGCATGTGCGATGTGACCACCAAGTCCTACGGTACGGCGGAATTTGTCTTCCGCAACGACGATGCGCTGCAACAAATTGGCGTATGCGGTAAAACCGGTACGGCGCAGGATGGCCCACGTCCGACCCACGCATGGTTTGCTTCTTATGCCCCGCGTGATAATCCTGAAATCGCGACCATTGTGATGGTCGAAAACGGTGGTGAAGGTTCCGGCGTGGCTGCACCGATTACCCGTGACATCTTGGATTATTTCTTTTTCGGTACCAAGCACGACTACGCGCCGCCCGCTCCCTAATCCTCAAAAATTGGCCTTACTCCAATTGAGCGAAGAAAAATGACCGCATTCACACCCGATTATTCGCACTACTTCTGGCAAGGTGAAAGAACCCGACTGCGCCCGTGGCGGCTGGATGATGCCGAGTTACGTTTCATGGCATCTTTGGATAGTCCAACCCGACAAATGCATCAGGACGGCGTTGAGCTGCCGACCTCGGTGGAACTTCAGAAAGAATGGTTGGAGAAGGCAGCCGGTGGCAAGGATGATGGCATGATCCGCTTCGCTATGGAAAATTTGGAGGGTGTCACCGTAGGCTGGGTTACATTACACAGTCGCGATCAGAAAAATGGGACGTTTGGTTTTGGTGTCGCCGTTTATCGTGATTATAGGGGACATGGCAATGCCGTTGATGCTGTGCGTACCCTGCTCAAATATGGTTTTTGGGAACAACGCTACCAAAAATGCAATTCGGTCTGTTTTCATACGAATGAAGCCTCTATTCGGATGCACGAGAAACTAGGCTTTATACAAGAAGGCAGAATCAGGCGCAACTGTTTCTTCAACGGAAAATACCATGATGATGTGTTATTTGGCATGACTCGCGAGGAGTTCGATGAACTCATAAAAATATAAGACCGCATTAAGTGATTGAGGTGGCATTTCCGAGAAACCTCACCCCTAAATCCCCTCTCCAATGCTTTGGCGAGGGGACTTCCAAGACTCTTGTGGGTCATGTCATACCACTTTATTCGGCAAATAGTCTTTCTACCGTGTAGTGTGGTTGCTCGTCTCAGACAATTCCGCTCTAAAGATTCCACAAAATCAAGCGCACGCCAATCACCACTAGCAGAAACAGCACCATTTTGCGGAAGGTTTCGGGATTGACGCGCTTATCCAATGCCCAGCCTACAAATAAGCCGATCAGCATAGCCGGTAGACCGATAATCACATTTTCAAGTACGGGCTGCGTGTAATGCCCCGCGAGGAAGTGGGAGGTAATCACGACGACACTATTGAGCATGAACATGCCGGGAAGATTGCTCTTAAATTCTTCGCGCGCCCATTTGGTAAGATTACCATAAATGACGAGGGGTGGGCCGCCGCTGTTGTATGCACCAGTCAACAGGCCGCTGACAAAGCCAAAAGCAAATCCCCAACGGCGGTTGGTAATGGTGGGCAGATGCGGCATAAACAGGCTGTAAATGCCATAGCCCGCCACCACAATCCCTAAAACAACCAGCACCAGATGTTCATTCAAATGCGGAATAATGAGGATGCCGATGGGGATAGCGATCAGGGAGGCGACGGCCAAGCGCCAGACCGATTGCAGTTGGATATGCTGACGGTAGCGCAAGAACATCAAACATTCGCCACAGATCGACACGAGGGCGAACATGGGTGCGGCGGTCGCTAATCCGAGTACGGGTGTGAGCAGTGCCATACCGATGAGGCCGCTGCCAAAACCCGTCAGGCCAAAGGTGAGGAAGGCGAAGAAAAGACTGGCAAAAATTGTATAGACATCCATGCTCCAGAGCTTAACGAGGATTTGGATTTTTGGGTAGAGACAAGTCAATGTCGTCAGCGGCTCAAGCCGCTGCGTGAGTTAATAAAGGGTGCTAAAGCCCACAGAAAAGCACAACATGCGGAACAAGCAGCAAAAGCAGCACAGGCGGCAATATCAAAGGTGGGTTTTGTTGCCGATTTGTCACAGGATAAGCCCTGCGGCAGTCAGAGTTTTATGGCGGCAGTGGCGGCGGCGGCGGCAGTGCAGTGCCAATTGGAATGATTGCTGCCATTTGACTGCGGGTGTTGTTAATGTGCGCGGGGAAGATACCCCTAACCCCAGCCCTTCCCCCATAGTAACAGGGGAAGGGAGCAAGACAATTTCTCTGATATACAGGATATTCGATATGGGGAAGGAATGGGTTACATTTTGGAAGAACATTTTGTAACTGTTTTGAGGGGTTGTCATTAACCATTTTGAGGGAGCGGGATTGTTAAGGTGGTTGGTGGAAGGTTAGGGATTGGTTTGTGGCACAAACGGTAAGTAAACCTGAGTTATAAGGAGGTGCTGTTTTCGAATATCGATGCACACCGATTATCCAGCCGTTAGCGAACATGCGAAGTATACGATTTGTCGAGGTGATTTACGCCTATTTCGATTTCTGAGACTTTGCTTTTAGGCGAATGTAGATTGCGCCTGTCCCTCCATTGGTCTTGTCCTCACGCACTTCAATAAACTTGGGATAAGCCCGAACAAGTTGTGAAAGCTGCTTGTGTTTATAGGTGCGCGGGTCGAATGCGGGGTCGAGCTGCCGCAGTGAGCTGCCCATTGCCCCAAGGTGTGCCCAACCATCATCCTGCACAGCTAATTCAAAGGCGGTTCGGAACAGAGCTTCCAAACGAGCGGGATCGGCAGCATCTTTGACAATTGATTCGATTGCTCGTTCTGTAGGAGGCATCGGTACAGGAACCTCTGGTTTGGTTCCATCTACTGCTAACGCTTGCAAGTTTTCCGTATAAACGAAAACGGTGCAGGCATTCACAAAAGCGGGCGGTGTATTTTGCCGGCCTATTCCCATCACAAACAGATTTTGCTCACGAACACGCGTTGCTAGGCGGGTGTAGTCGCTGTCGCTCGAAGCGATGCAGAAACCATCCACACTACCTGAATGCAGAATATCCATCGCATCAATAATCAAGGCAATGTCAGTCGCATTTTTGCCCTTGGTATAACTGAACTGCTGCGACGGTTGTATCGCATAGATGTGTAAAACGTCTTTCCAGCTTTTCAGACCCGGTTCAGACCAATCGCCATACACGCGCCGAATGGTCATTGTGCCGTACTTGCTCACCTCGGCCAACATTTGCGGCAGCAGCGCTGCTTGGGCATTATCGCCATCAATCATCAATGCCAGACGCAGATTCGTTTCCATTTGATTATCCCTTGCCACTGTCACATTAAAAATATGTCTATCAAAACAACCGACGGATCAATTCTCAAAGCGGGCGGGAAAAATCCCGCCCCTACAATTTTTCGCGTATTTTTAGTTCATATGTCCAATGTGACATTGTCGAGTATAACTGATGAAGAAGGTACGATTCTATAATAACATCAAAACCCATGTCCATCATTCAGATTTCCACCACCCACTACAATTGGATGTATGGCGGATGCTTTGTGTGATAGTGGTTGCAAAGTACGTGATCGTGGGTTTGGGAAATACCGGACAGGATGAATGTCAGGCGACATAGAGTTGGATAAAATGTAGTGACAAGAGGTTAGATCAAATGAGTCGGTGTTTTTCTCGCCAGAGGCTAAAGCCGTCCGGCTCCATGTTCCGACAGGAAGCAGGCTAAAGCCCGCTCTGACCTGTCGGCGTACTTGGCTGATGACCAAGCTTATCCTCTTGAAGACACCTTTGTTTACGTGCATTTCATTGATCCAAGTTTATGTCCTTTTATTGATATACCCCTATGTCGCTCAACATGAATCCTGTCCCTACAATCGTGGTAATTGTTATCTATGCCAAAATAATAACGTCACATACCATATGACCATTACCTTACGTCTCAACCGCTTTTTAGGCACAGCTTGCAGGTAGCGGCACGTTCGGATCGGCTGGCGAGAAAGTGACCTGCACGTTAGGAACACCCACCAGATTGATGAAGTCCGTGATCGCGGTTTGAGCTTGCGTCTGGGCTTGCGTCAGAATGTCGCCATTCACAGCCGACTGCCGGAGCTGCTGTACGGCAAAACGGCGCGACTCTTGATCCAGCGTGGGACTCGACGGCGCAAACAGCCCTTTATCGAGTGCCGCGATATAGGTTTTGCCCTCATCCAGGATGCAGTCCTGAAGTGTAGGCGCGGGTAACGTCAAGTTCAGCGCGTCGCCATTTTGGGCGGCCTGAGCCTGTTTCATATCGATGCCAGCCGTGATATAACCGACCGCCACCATGATCTGCTTTTGCCCGTAAAGCGCTTTGAGCCAGTCGGGCATATCACTTTCGGTGGTAACGATGGTCGAATAGGTATAGCGCGTGGTCGTCAATGACGATAACGATTGGATTTTGGTCAAAAGTGTGGTGGCAGTGAAGGATGGTTTATTGGTGCAAACACCGGGAAGCAAACACTGGGTCGCTAAATACAGAGTCGCTAAAATAACTGCTACGATGACGACGAGAGTCAAAAAGATGCTGAAGATGCGTTTCATGGTTGTCTTCCCCGCGTTGATAAATGCCGCACATGATATACGCATTATACGCACAGAAACGTGGGAGCGTTGTAGGTCAGTTGGTCAGAGTAAGGGCAAGAACAGCAAGACTAAACTGGCAACGATCTGGCAGAGCCATGCCGCCGCTAGTCCATTGCGCTGGCGCACATAACAGTACATAAAGTTCATCAGGACTAAGGCCGTGCCGATGATGAGGGCTACCGCCGGATAACGCGGTGCATCAATCATCGGGAAGAAGACCAACATCGACCAGATAGCGCCTAAAATGCCCACCAGCCAGAAGCGGCGGGTTTCCTGTAACACCCCCCGAAAGAATAAGGTTTCTGCCGTGGGCATGACGAAGATCAAGAAGGCGAGTGTTTCGCCGGGTTTCATGCCAGTAAAAATGCGTTGTGCGGTTTGTTGGAGCGTATTGCCGCCAAAGAGTACGAACGGGACACCTAATATCAGGCCGAAAACGATGCCCCAACCGAGGTTTTCCGGAGTATCCATCCAGATGCGCCCGCTGTTGCCCAGCAACCACGCCAGTACGCCAAAGCCACCCATGACCGCCCACACCAGCGTGTAACGCAAAGCCGGATCCGTGGGGATCAGCGGCATCAGACCGATACTCAGCGCAACCGCGATCAAATAGCCGAATACCGGATCACTAGCCGCACCGCGATATGTCACCGGCGCGTTTTCGTCCACTTTTTTAGCGAAAGGCGATTCCCAATCGTCTTCATCTGGATAAGCAGGGTCAACCAGAGGCGGTGGCTGCTGGGATTTGCGCCAATCGTCGTTGGGTGAAGGTGGTGGATCGGGATAAAAAGTCGGCATAGTGCTTATGTCGCCAATATATTGCGGAGTGCCGTCAAAGTCTGGTCTACTTTTTCGGGCGTAATCCAATAATGGGTCACGAGGCGCACGCGATTGGGCATCCCCGCGTAGCCGCCCATCAGAATTTTATACTCATCTTTCAAACGGGCGCGAAGTTCAGCAATCGTCATCGGTGCGTTTTCGGCCAGATCAAAGAAAAACATGTTGGTTCGCACACGGCTGACATCCACATTGATGTGTGGGATTTTGGCAATCCCTTCGGCCAATAAACAGGCATTGTCATGATCTTCTTGCAAGCGTTTGGTCATTTTGTGCAGGGCGATCAGGCCAGCCGCCGCCAGAATACCCGCCTGACGCATCCCGCCGCCCAACATTTTACGGGTGCGGTGCGCTTCGTGGATAAAAGCCTTCGAACCCACCAGTATCGAACCGACAGGCGCACACAAGCCTTTCGACAAACAGAAGGATACACTGTCCGCCGGAGCAACCAAGTCTTTAACCGGTGTGTTGAGAGCAGTGGCCGCGTTGAAAATCCGCGCACCGTCGATATGCAGTTTGAGGTTATTGGCACGTGCGATTTCCCCGACCTGTGCGGTGTATTCCGCCGTAATCGGGATGCCGCCGATGGTTCCCTGCGTGTTTTCGAGGCAAATTAATTTTGTACGCGGGAAATGTTGGTCATCAGGGCGAATGGTGCGTTTGATGGCATCCAACTTGAGTGTGCCGTCTGGCTGTACATCAAGGATATTGGGTTGGATACCGCCCAAGCCGGATGATGCGCCCTGTTCATAGCGGAACATGTGCGCTTCCCGCCCGACGATCATCTCATCGCCGCGTCCGCAGTGGGTCAGTGCCGCCACGATATTGCCCTGTGTGCCGCTGGTCACAAACAGTCCAGCTTCTTTACCCAGCATATCCGCCGCGTCCTGCTGCAATTGGTTGATGGTGGGATCTTCGTCGTATACATCGTCGCCCACCGGCGCATTTGCCATCGCTTCACGCATTTCCGGTGTCGGCCAGCTTACGGTATCGCTGCGGAGGTCAATGATGTCCATGCGTGGGAATTTCCTTTAGGATTACGATAACTGTGATGTTAGTCGGATTGAAGGCTGTTGGCAAGTGAAATTGGTCGTTATTAGCGACGGTTAAGTCTAATCAATTGCCCCAAATACACACATGAGTTACGTTGCATAAGTGTCACTGGTGAGCGGCCACATGGGCTGCACATCCAGATCGAGATCGCTGCGTAAACCCGCCTCAAAACGGAAGTAACCTGCCGCCGCAATCATCGCGCCATTATCGGTACACAGATTCAGCGGTGGATAGCGCACCGGTAATTCACTTTCGGCACGCAAACGCTGGCGTAGGACACCGTTAGCACTGACACCACCCGCGATCAAAATCTCGGTGACATTATATTCTTTGGCGGCACGCACGGTTTTCTCGACCAGCGCACCCACCAACGCATCCTGAAAGCTGGCCGCCACATCATTGACGGAGACATCCGAGCGCACTTTGGGATTCTTTTCCGGCCCACGTTTTTTACCATCCGCGCCCATATGGGGAACGGTGGCTTCGCGCATCACAGCGGTTTTGAGGCCGGAGAAGCTGAAGTCGTAGCTTTCGTCGCGCTTGGAACGTGGGAACTTAAAGGCGGTAGGATTGCCCATTTTCGCGGCACGTTCGATGTTTGGCCCACCGGGGAACGGCAGCCCCAACATGCGCCCGACTTTATCGAAGGCTTCACCCGCCGCATCATCCAACGTGCCGCCGAGCCGTTCGTACTTGCCATGATCGGTCATGAGCAGCAGTTCAGTATGTCCGCCAGAGACGATCAACAGCAGCACCGGAAAACGGATTTCGCGATAGGGTTCACTCAGCCACAAGGAATAAACATGGCCTTCCAGATGGTTGATACCCATGAGCGGCTTGCCGGTTGCCAGCGCTAAACCTTTGGCATAATTCACGCCGACCAGCAGCGATCCGACCAACCCTGGCCCGCGTGTGACGGCAATGGCATCCAACTTGTCGTAAGACACGCCCGCATCGGTCATTGATTGGTCAACCACCGCGCTAATGGCTTCCACATGGGCGCGTGAAGCCAATTCAGGAAACACGCCGCCATAACGTGCGTGGAGATCAATCTGAGTGGCGATAACATTGGAAAGGATTGTGTGTCCATCGACGACGACTGCCGCCGCTGTTTCATCACATGAACTTTCAATACCGAGAATTGTAGTCATTTAGTCGTTAGTCCGTAGTCGATAGTCTTTAGAAAATGCAATTGAACCGCAGAGCCGCGGAGAATTAAGAACCTGCCTGAAAATGAAAATCAGAATGCCGGACGCGATATATCGCGTCCCTACATACGCTAAGCTTGACCCCAAATATCCCTGCAAATAGGATTATTTCGTAGGGACGGCATACATGCCGTCCGCCATTTTTAAATCTAGGGATGAACATATCAGATAGACTCTAAGTCTATTTTAGCTTACCTTTTCAACCAACGGTGAGGGTTGAACCCTGCGCCACACGAATCGCTGCATGAGCGCGGCAAAGGCGATGCCGCCGAATACCCACCATATCATATCCAGCGGGAAGAGGTAGCGTGGGATGACATACAAAACAAAATGAGCCAGCAAAAAGTAGGCGATCAAGCCCACCAATGGCAGTGCCAAGCGCCAGTTGCGGCGTGATAACCAGATACCGATGATTCCTGCCAGCATCCCGATGTCGTGAAACAGATAAAGCACCAGCTTCGGCCAAAAACTATCGCCCTGTGTCAGCCGCAGCAAGCCGCCCAGACTGTGATCCGTTTTTAGCCAGCGGCTCGTCATATCCTTGAGGCTTTCACCGGTGTAGAAAACGGTTCCGTGCGGCTGCAAGACCGCGCTTGAAAGTTGGCTGATGCGACTCTTCAACCAGCCGCCCAGATCACCGAGAATGGCGTTGGTTGCTCCACTGCTGTAAGCCTGCTGCTGTACGCTGGGGTCAGCGGAGAGTGGCGCACCGGATTGTTGCTGAAGCGTATTATCCGTTTGCTGTGGCCCTTGCCAACCCGAATCGGTTGCGCCTAAGAACAGGAAGGCCGCGAAGCCCTGCGCCGCGATTACGGTTTGTCCCCATTTGACCCGGTTGTAGATCGTCCACGGTGACAGCGTGACCGCAAACACCACCACCAAAGTCAGTCCGAGTTGCAAACCTTTGCGCCAACCATAGACCATCAACAGGTGAATCAGTAACCCTAACGGGAAGGCCAACAGCACCGCCCGCGTCAAGGTGGCGATGCCGAAGATAATAGCGACCAGCGCCACCAATCCATACAAGCGTGGTGACAGCGGCTTGTCCGCCGGATTGCGCTCAATCGTGGCAACATACAACCATAATCCACCCGCCAGCAAAAAGATAAATAGTGTTTCGGTGAGGATTTGACCGGTTTCGATGATGAAGGCCGGTGACACAGCCAAGACTGCCGCCACAATCAATCCGGCACGGACATCATGGCTGATAGCCCACGCCAATCGGTAGACGAAGTAGCAGGTGAGCGTACTCATGACGACTTGTAGCAGCCGCATTAACAAAATGGCCGTTTCCGGTGTGGCGATCCGTTGGGGATAACCCGCATACAGTAGGTAAATCGGACCGGAAGGCAGCACCGCCGGATCTTGCCCGCGCACCAATGCCAGTCCATTTTCCAGATACCACCAGCTATCGCCGCCTTTTTTGGTATAAACCTCGGTGCGATCCAACGGCAGGACTTGGGCAAGCCGCAGCACCAGCGCCAAAAATAAGATGCCAAGCAGCAGAGAACGGTGGGATGCGCTGATCTTCAGTTTTCAATACTCCAGCCGAATATAGGGTAAGCGCCCATCATTGTATCCAATGTTATGACGTGCCGAGTAGTCACAAATGACTATGCCTCGGTCAGCAATGGACGTTCCGGGTGAGCGTTTGCTAAAAATGAACATCCAAAAACGATTAAGAAAACGTTTATAAGGGTAGAATGTCTTCATGAGAATTTGAACACTTTACCTTCGAAAGCGGTATACTGTCTTAAAGTAGCATGCTGAAAGTGTGTGGTAACAGCCTATGAAGTGGAATTTCCGGTTCGCAGCATTTTTAGTGATGGCCGTTTTCGTCGGAGCAGGATGCAGCGTGTTACCCGGTCTTAAAGTTCTTTCGGGGCAAGACACAGGTGATGCTGCCGAAAATCGTTTGGTCGAGACCTCTGAATTAGTAATGGCGGATAAAGGTGGGACGACTGACCCGGCCTTGAACGGTGTGGCTGACCGCATCGAAACCGCGTCCGGCGGCGCGATTGATATTATCGAAATTCGTAACGACCTCAATAAACGTGAATTCCAAGTTTATGCCCTCATGCTGCACGACCCCAGCTTAAGCCAACTCGACTCACTGAATCAATTCCGCCGTGCTATTGAACTGACATGGCGCGGGATTATGCAGCAAAGCGTCGGCGACAAAACCTTGAAAGTTGCGCTGGTTTTCCCCGGCAGCGTCCAAACATTGGATAAAGGCCCCAGCTACTATGGGGTTATCGGCGCGACGGCCACCATTTCGCGCGATGATGCCCTTGTCTATCTGGACAGCGGTTCGCCCAGCCTGCAAAATTTCGCCAACCTCATTACGGATGGCAAGCTGGCTTATGACCAACCGGCATCTCCAGAGTTGTACACGGGCACCCCCAACCATCCTGTGTTCATGCTATCGCAAGTACCCACTTCTAGCTCGTCAAGTGGAGGCTAGTGCCTCCGTGAATGAACGCTTACCGTAAGTTCAGAGTTGAGGATATTTGACCTATGAGCATCGTTAAGCCGGATGCAAATAACAAACTCGCGAAACCCCGACGAACCTACGCATGGGAGAACGAAAAAACCCGCGTCGAGGAACGGCAGAAGCTGCGTTACCGTATCCAACGCACTTTTACCCTCACACGCATCATCATTATCGTGCTAGTAGCCGCCATGCTGTTGGATGCTTCAGTCATGCGCGGGATTTTGAACTTTTTTAACCAGATTGCCACCGCGATTTTACAGAACTTCTCGGTGGACTTCACCAACCTCACCCGTACCCTCTTACAACTGCTGATCGGTGTGACGATTGCCATCGGTCAATTCGCGCTGATCTTCTGGTTCTTGGGTAATGCCCGTACCTACACAATATGGCCGGGTTCAGCCACCGAGGGCATTAGTTTTAGTGATTATCAAGGACAGCCCGAACTGCTGGAACAGGCGCGGCAAATCGTCAAGCTGCTGCGCGGTGTGCGTATCTTTGAAGAATCGGGCGGCGAACCACTCAACGGACTGCTACTCGAAGGGCCTCCCGGTACCGGTAAAACGTGGCTGGCGAAAGCCATCAGCACCGAAGCCAACGTGCCCTTTTTCTATATTGATGCCTCATCCTTGAATTCGATGTTTATGGGTATCGCGCCGATGAAGGTGTCAAACCTGTATAAAAAAGCCCGTACTGCTGCCAAAGATTACGGTGCAGCTATTATTTTCATTGACGAAATTGATGCCATCGGTTCGCGCTCAGGCGTAGCCACTGGCACGCAGCGCGACTCAGGCGAGGGCTTCAAGCAGTCCAATAACCGCTTGCCGATGATGATGGGTATGGGCGGTAACAGCGGTATGGTTAGCACGCTGCTCGTGGAGATGGACGGCTTTAATGCCGAACACGGCGGGGCTGCCAAGCGCCGTGCCTGGTTCTACAAGCATATCTTGAGGCGCAAGCTGCCCAAG